>MHQR01000001.1:0-36939 GCA_001820725.1 Candidatus Sungbacteria bacterium RIFCSPLOWO2_01_FULL_54_21
CGGAGTCGTATCATTCGCGCTGTCTTCTGCCCATAAGGTGTAGCCGCTGCCGAGGTTGGAAAGGAGGAATGCGGTGTTTGCTCCTGCGGTTGAGGTGGCTACGGCAAATGCGGCTCCGGGGGTAGTGGTGCCTATGCCAATGCCAAATCCTCCTGATATAGTGGAGGTGGCTGTTCCGGTGCCCAGATTGATGTCATTGCCTCCGATAGAGAGGTCAGAGGAGATATAGGTGTTGTGGGCTACGATGTCATTGCCGATGATAGAGAGGTCAGAGGAGATATAGGTGTTGTGGGCTACGATGTCATTGCCGATGAAGTTGTGAGTGGCATCCACCTCAATGTCGTAGACCTGTTCATCGGGTGTGTGTTCTATGGAGGTGATGCGATCCCAGATTGCGTTGGCGCCATCATCGCCTACGACGGCGATGTGCATACCTTCTTTCAGATACATCACCTTTGTCCATAGGCCATGCTTGACAGGCATACTCTCCGGAATTATGCTTGATAGCGCAGTCGCAGGATTGCTTTTACCGCCCGTTGCAAAAGACGGGCTTTTGTGTTGATTTGACAGAGCAGTCGCCGCGGTGCTATGGTGATGCCGTATGGCAAAATCATCTCTCACTATCATAGACGACAAGAACTTACGCGGCGTGCTTGCGCCCTCATCAGTGTTCTCAAAAGAAATGTTGGAAGATGTCATTGATCTCGTCGAGCTATCCGCGCCCGACAGAGCAAGCGAAACCGAGAGGCGTCTCAAGGAGGCAAACCGCAAAAACTCTTGGATTCCTTTTGCGCGAGCATATACCCGAGCAAAGAAAGCGCGCTGATCTCCTTTTGCTTTCATCTCGCTATGCTCACCGTCTCCATTCATCCGACTGCCGAGAAAGAGCTGCTCCGCATCCCAAAAGATTTCCGGCTCGCGATTTTGGAGAATATCGCGGAGATTGAGGCGCTCACTCATCCGTTGCAACACCGACGGGTTATTAAATTGCGCGGGAGAAAAACCAAAGATTTTCGCTTGCGCGTAGGAGATTATCGAGTGGAACTCACCCTTGAAGAATCCTCTGCTGTTCGCATTACCCGCGTAGAACACCGGCAAGCCGGATACTGAATCAGTCCGCACCAAATACGGATGCTCCGCAGTAGTCCGTATGCTCTTGCCTGATGCAGTCGTGATCTTGTAGATGGGTTTGACTCCCATATCCATCAAGGCATTCACCTTTGACCAGACAATAATGCCGGTCTGCTCATCAAGAGATGCAATCTCGTCTCCTGCTGGGATATCGCGGATAGCAATTTCATCATAGATGTAGTCGCTCTCCGCGAGAGCTTGGAGATTGGAGATTGGAGATTGGTCATCGGAATCTAAGTTCCACGTTCCGAGTTCCACGTTCCGTTTGCGCCTGCGCCTTCTGCGCAATCGCGTATCCCCGGTCACGCACTGCCCCACGACATGAAGGGCTTGAATGGGAGTGAGGGTGCCGATGCCGACGTTGCCCGTACTGCTGGGGTTGAGCAGAATATGATTATTTCCTCCGGGCTGGATAGTGAGGTTGGTGGATGCGGTAGAGATGGCGCCTCCGGTAAGGGTGAGTCCATTTGCGGATGCAAGCCCTCCTCCTGCAACGCTCAATCCGGCAGATGCCCATGTAGAGGTTGCCGATGAGGTATTGGTGATTGATCCTCCTGACAGAGAGATGCCGTTGGAGGAGAAGAGTCCTCCTTGTCCTGCGAGTACGATGCCGTTGGACAAGGTGTTGGTTGCCGTATTGGTTTGCAGGAGAGAGCCGCCGGTGATGGTGATACCCGTGGAGGTGGCGAGGTATCCTGATGCGGAGAGTCCGGTATAGAGGGTGGAGGTTGCCGCGGAGACGAAATTGCCTACGCCGTTGATAGAGAAGAGGGAGCCGGGAGTGGTGGTGCCGATACCGATACTGCCCGTCCCGTCAATCCAGAAGTGCGGCGTTGAAGTGCCCTTGTCACTCACCACAAACACGGGCTCAATCTGCGTCTGTTCAATGGAGAAGAGTCCCCATGGCGATGATGTGGCGATGCCGACTCGTCCGGTTGCGACGGAGGTATCCAGAGAGAATAATGTATTCTGGGTGGTTGATGCGGCAAAGGCAAAGGCGTTGACTGTATTATTCAGAACCGTGGAGGTGGCGAAGTTTTCATACCGGATGGATCCGGCGTAGATATTCAAGATGTCTCCGACGGCGTCTCCTACGGTGAGCGAGTTTTCAATGCTGAAGTTGGAGGCGGTAGTGGTGGCGAGGACGCTTCCCCCCACCGTCGTAATTGAGTTTGCGAAAATATCTCCCTCTGCGTCCACGAGGAAACGGGGAGAGCTGTTGACCGCAAGACCGATGAGGTTGGTGTCGGCGGCGGCTGACGGCGGATTAATAATGAAGGGAGCATTCAGCACATTGGATCCTGCAACGCCCGTGCTCCATGCCGAGAAAGAGTGTGGGAGCGTTGGCACAAAGGAGAATTCCGTTTTGCCGAGGAAGGAGGTGGTGGCGCTGGCTCCTTGCGTGTTGAGCGTGCCGCCCACCGTTAATCCCTGACTTACGAGAATGTTGCCGCTGACGCTGAAAGTCGTTCCCGGCGTGGTGGTTCCCAATCCAATGCGATAGTTTGCCGTATCAAAGGTAAGGAACGGAATGGCGGTGGTGGACGTTGCGATGGAGAAGGCATTAACCTTGTCCGAAAGAATGGTGGTCGTGGCAACGGTGTTGAAAACAAGATCCCCACCGCCCAGCGTAATGTCCTGCGTGGAAAGGATGGTTCGCGCAGTGAGGATATCAGCAGAGATATTGCCCGACGTAATAGTGAGGTTGCCCGAAGTGATGTCTATGTTCCCGGATGCCACCGTCATGCCATTTCTTACGGTGATGCTGTTGAGATTATCAATGTCCTGGGAGACGGTTACCATTTGGATTGAGGAGGCGGCTGACTGGGAGGCGGAAGATGCGGTCCTTGAGATGCCCGATATTTCTTTTCTGACGTATTCGCGGATCTGGGCGTTGATGGTCTCGAGATACGCGAGGAGTTCGTTTTTGACGGGGGTGAGGTCGGCGGTGACGATCTCGGTGCGACGTTCAGTAATTTCGCGCATCCTGTTAGTTTCGGAAATCACCGGCGAGAGAGGAGGAGCTTTTTCTGTTTCTGCAGGCGTCGCGGACACAGAACTCTCCACCATGTGAGATATTGATACAGGAACAATAGGCGGTGCAATTTCCTGTACCAGGACGCGCGTTTCTGTTTTTGCAAACCACGTCCATACCGCATTCGCAACTTTCTCTACCGCGCGCCGCGCCGGCGCAAAAAGTGCGATGACACGTTCCTGCCCGCCGAATCCTTCATCCGCGACAGATGCAAGCATTGCAACGTCATCAAGCATTTTTTTCGCCGTCTCCACAGCCGCAATCTTTGCATTTCTGAAATCACTGCCACGCTCGGTAACGATGGCCGAGGTCCGCGCGGCCTGCCATTCCTGCACACCGCGCACTCCCGCAATCCCCGCAACGGTGGATACCGCCAGCGCCAGCCCGAGAACGACGCCCTCCTGCGCGATATGCGCGAAAAAACGGCGCGTCGTAGCCATCTTCACTGAAATTTCCTTTTCTGCTCTAAGCGCAGGATATCGGATGGCATCCGATATCGTATAGGATGCCTGCGGAGCAAGAAAGTCGTTTGGGGTGCTCCCCCCATTATCGTTAACTTTCTTTATCAGTGTCTCTCTCTGCCGCGCAGCATATGCCGCAACTGCGGTCTTTGTCGTGTACCAATTGCGCCCGAATTTCCTCGCATCCAGCTTTCCTTTTCGGACAAGCAAAGACAAATACTCTTGCGAGTACGGAGTCCCGTCCGCGGCCTGTCCAAGCGAGATATAAATTTTTCTTTCCTCTTCTGACATTTCAGCGATCCGATATGCGGAACCAATACCGTATCGGATGAGCATTACTTCAATACATCCATTATACGGGGACAGTACGTTATTCCGCTGAAAATCTTCTGTGGATAAGTAAAGTTGCGGAGAATGTTCCGATAGATCATACTTCTTGTAGAGGAGACACTCACAGGTAAATGCTTGCTGAAATTATATAAACATTACTAAATAGAGCGGGAACGATATCAAGATTTATAGCTTTTGCAAAGACAGGCCATCACCTATTGCATTTTTAAATATTTCGCTGGCAGAAGAGCATGCCACTTGACAGATTTTTACGAAACATGGAACGACGTTATGTGAGCATAAAAGAAGCGGCCGCCATCGTAGGAGTTACCCCTCTCACGCTCCGAAACTGGGACAAAAAAGGAGTCCTCACGTCATATCGCAATCCCGTTAATAATTACCGCGTCTATCGTCTGGATCAGATAGAATTATTTTTGCGCAAGATCGAGAACTCAAAAAATAAACGCGGCGGGAGAAGAATTGACATCTCTATGGCGTGAATATTTTTCAGACAAAAAACTTCCCGGCGTACGCCGGGAAGTTTTTTGTTACCCTCTTCATCGATAAGCCGAATTCGGTTCGCGCGATTGCTCGCGTGAGATGATCATCTGTCTGGTCCCGTCATTGCTGATCGGGATCGAGCGGTTCATCGCTTGCGCGATCCCCTTGCACCGGATAGGAGTTTTTCTTCGTGCGCTGTTGCCAACGCATGATGTGAGCTCTTACCTCACTCTTTTCACCCTCGCCGCCGATGCTTTCGCACCGGGTTGGCAGTATGGTCTCTGTGACACTGTCCCGCCACGCCGGTTTAAACATGTAGATATTTAAACAAACGCTGGGCGGCCGTTAGCCGCTATCGCTGACTCAACATATCGATAGGTCGAAATATCAAGACGGTGTTCGGACTTTCCTCCCCCTGACGCAATTGTCAGAGAGCGATCATCTGATGAAGAGGGCCAACACAATGATACTGCTCAAGCGAGAAAAAATCAAGAGGACGGAAAACGTATGTATGGCGTGCGCGTGGTGAGGACTTCGAGGCCGGGAAGTTTTGCGCCGGAAAGAAATTCTAGCATGGCGCCCCCGCCGGTAGAGACGTGGCTGAACCCCGTGAAAGCTCCATAGCGCTTGAGTGTTGCGATGGTGTCTCCTCCGCCGACGACCGTGAACGCATCAAGTTTTTGGATCGCCTCTGCCACCGCAATCGTGCCTCCTGCAAACTCCTGTACTTCGGCATATCCCATCGGTCCGTTCCATACCACCGTGTTCGCCCCCATAAGCGCTTGCGCAAAACGCGCTCTGCTGTCCGGACCGATATCCGCAATATATTCATCATCCTGCACTGTTCCGATCGGCCGGATACGGGATGCCGCGCCCGCAACAAGGCAAGGGGCCACCACGACATCAGAGGGCAGGGCAAGCTTGGGGTTCTGGAGAAATGAGAAATCCCCCGCATCCCCCGTATCTACGGCTGACTTGCCGACACTGCTTCCCCGCAGTGCAAGAACGGTATTAGCCAAGGCGCCGCCCACGATGACGCAATCCGCATCAACGAGGAAACGGCGAATCGGGGGAAGTTTGGTTTCTATTTTTGCGCCTCCGAACACGGCGACCAGAGGACGGCGCGGGCGCTCACGCACCCGTTCCATGGCTTCCACTTCCTGCAGGAGATGAAATCCCGCATATGCGGGAAGTATCTGCGCGAGTCCCACGATAGACGCATGCGAGCGATGACACGCGGCAAACGCCTCATTGACATATGCGTCCCCGTGCGCGGCGAGCATGCGCGTAAACGCCGGATCATTACGTTCCTCACCGGGCCAAAAACGTAGGTTTTCAAAAAGAACAAGATCGCCGTCCGGAGGGTCTCCCTGAAAGGGGTCTGCGATGAGCGGCACCTTGCGGTCCAATATCCGAGAAAGGAGGCGGGCGACGGGCGCCAAACTCAATACCGCGTTTTTGGTACCACCGGGCCTGCCTAGATGCGCGATCAGCCGCACATGCGCCCCATGCGCCAAGAGAAATCTGATGGTGGGAAGCGCCGTCTCAACGCGGAAATCGTCCGCCACCGTATCGCCATCCAATGCCACGTCAAAATCAGCTCGCACCAGTACGCGCATGCCGCCAGTAATCGCCATATCCCGAAGCGAATGCAGTATCATATACATAGCATATCTAAATTATGATATAATGCCAGAAGCCGAAAATATTCTCCATCATTCTATGGAAGAAAAACGCATCGTCATCGCGGGCGCCGGATTCGGCGGACTCACCACAGCGCTGGCGATGTCTAAAGACCCCGCAATCGCGCGGCACGGGTATGATCTCGTCCTCATTGACCGCCATCCCCATCATCTTTATACTGCGGGACTCTACGAAGCCGCCGCCGTATCTCGCCACTTTGCCCGCGACGAATATCTTGCCTCTTCCGTGTGTATTCCCCTGGCCGATATCATCCGTGCGCTTCCCATACGCTTTGTCCAGGGGACGCTCGCGGGGGTGGATGTCCGGAATCGCCGCGTGACGCTCGACTCACAGGGAACGCTCTCCTACGATTACCTCGTGCTGGCGCTCGGAGCCGAGACGAATTATTTTGACATCCCCGGCCTCAAGGAATACAGCGCGCCACTCAAGACCGCAAACGACGCAGTCGCATTGAGGAATAAAATAGAGGGAATCGCCAAAAGCAAGCATTCGCTTTCCATCGTCATCGGCGGCGCAGGCGCCACGGGCGTGGAGCTTGCCGCGGAACTCGTCAATTTCCTCTGCGTCCTGGAACGGGAAAAGAATCCCCGTGCCCCCGCGTGCCGCACGACCGTGATGCTCCTGGAAGCATCGCGGGACATACTGCCCGGCTTTGACGCGCATGCAGTACGGCGCATTACCCGACGCCTTCGGCATTTGGGCGTCATCGTAAAGACGGGCATCCCGATCATCGCCGCCAGCAAGGACGATATCACCCTCAAAAGCGGCGAGCGCGTGCCTTACGATGTACTCGTCTGGACCGGCGGCATCAAAGGACCGCACATACTCAAGACGCTCAAACTCCCGCTCTCCCCTAAAGGGACGCTCGTGGTGGATCCGGGTCTGCGCGTGATGCAGACGGACGGGCGGGTATTCGCCATCGGCGACAACGCATGGGTCGCGCATCCGCGCACCAAACGCCCCATCCCCGCAACCGCCCAGGTCGCGGAACAGGAAGCGCGTCACGTCGCAAAAGCCATTTCGCGCGCGGTGCGCGGAAAACCCATCCGCCGTTTCCGTACCATGAAAAAATATCCGTTCGTGCTTGCCGTGGGACGCAAATATGCGTATGCGGATCTCCTGGTGATGCGCTTCGCAGGACGCATCGGATGGTGCGTCAAACAACTCATACAGCTCAGGTACTTTCTCTTCATCTTGCCATGGCCGCGCGCGGCGACGCTCTGGTGGAGGAATATGATGCTCTATCACTCAAACGACTGATCGTCCCGCTGCCGAAGTTGCCCGAAATTGCTTAGCACGACACATCTGGGACATGTCCCTCGAGTGCCATGCGCTCAACGCCGCGCAACTTCGGCAGCGGATCGCACGATCTGGCCGAATTTTTTCGCGTCCAACGACGCACTGCCGACGAGGACTCCGTTCATCCTGCTTTCCGCAAGAAACGCCGCGATATTGACTGGCGTTACCGAGCCGCCGTAAATGATACGTACATCCCGGGCCGTGCGCGCCCCGAACAAGGACACAAGCGTTTTTTCGATATAGATGCGGGCGCGAAATGCGCTGTCCGGTGTCGCGGCACCCGTACTGCCCGCCGCAGTTGAGATCGCCCACACCGGCTCATACGCCACGATCAGTCGGCCGAGCCATTCTTTTTTCAATCCCTTGAGGGCAGAGGATAGCTGGACGCCCACGATGACAGGCACTTCTCCTCCCTGCCGTTCACGCTCGCCGATGCACAGCACCGGCTTGAGACCGCGTCGCAGTACCGCCGCGACTTTCCGATGTATCATCTCATCCGTTTCTCCGGCGTGGATTCTGCGCTCCGAGTGGCCTACGATGACGTAGCCGACACCAAGGGACTTCAGTTGCCGCGCGGAGACCATGCCCGTGTACGGCCCCTCCGCGCCCCAGACATCCTGGCTCCCGAGCCGAGCCCGCGTGAGTAGAGATCCTACGACAGGGAGAAAGGGAAAGGGCGGCGCTATCACGACTTCGGCATTTTTGTATGCGGCTATGGCGACTTCGGTGTCCTGCGCAAGCGCCCGCGCCTTGGCGGCGTTTTCAGGATGTGCTTTCCAATTGGCGATCACAAGTTTTTTCATGTTATACGATTACGTTTTTTAAAAACGCGGCGGCTTCCTCCGGCGATATGGTGGAAATTTCTATGCCCGTGCCTATTTCAAATCCCGCCCACACGGCGGTCTTGGGTATGATTTCAATGTGCCAGTGGTAGTGGGAAAACGACTCCGGAGGTCCGACCGGTGCCGTATGGAGAAAAAAATTGTAATCCGGATCGCCGAGTCCTTTGGCAATGCGAGCAAGGGATACGGTCAGCGCTTCGGCAACGCCCCGGCGTTCGGATGCGCCCGCCTCCTCGAAATATGCGCAGTGCGTGCGTGGCATGACGCGCAGTTCAAAAGCCGTTTTCGAAGCAAAGGGGGCCAGCACTACGGCATCGTTATTTTCATAGACCACGCGTTCGCCCGCCCGCAATTCGTGCCGGAGCACGGCGCAATGCACGCAGGCGCCTCCGTGCGTTTGGGCATATGCATGGGACCCGGCAATGCTCCGGCCAATGTCGGGCGGAATTACGGGAGTCGCAATAATCTGCGAATGCGGGTGTTCAATCGTAGCTCCAGCCAGGGGACCGTGATTATGAAAAACCGAGATATACCGCATGCATGAATCTGCTTTGATCGCGCGAAACCGGTCTTGGTACGCGCGAAGTACAAGCTCCGCTTCCGTAGACGTCTGTACGCCCAAAGGACGCGCGTGATCGCGCGTGATCACCACTTCATGAAAACCGATGCCATCGGTGACGCGATACGGCCCCACCTCGCGCAACACCGGACATGCGCCTCCGACGAACGCGGGATATTTGTTGGGCACGACTTGTACAAGCCACTCATCAGCGTTAGTACCCCCATCGCGCGCGTATACGCTATGCGCATTGGGAAACAGCACTTCAAAAGGACAGGGGTAAGCGGACGGTGTTGCTCTTTTTTGCGGCGCGGATGCAAAATCCTGCGGACGCTTGGCGCGCCCGGTCGCGATTACCACCCACTCGCCGGATACCGGATCCTGGCGCAATTCCGATGGCGCGTGTGAGGGATGTTTTGTCTGTTCGGCGTCTTCGTTCATACGCGGTAGCGTCCAGAGATGTTATTGCGCATCACGCGCAGAAGATCGTGCAATGTCGTCACATATGCTCCAAGACCCACCCTAGAACCCCCGGGGTTCACCCAATGCACAGGCACCTCCTTGATGCGAAAGCCAGATTTCTTAGCGATAAGCAGAACCTCAAAATCAAAGCCCCATCCGGCGATGGTCTGCAATGGGAATACGCGCCGTGCCGCCTCGGCCGTAAACAGCTTGAAGCCGCGCTGAGAGTCGCGGATATCCCACAGGCCCGTGCCCGCGCGGATAACGTATTTAGCCGCCTTCCCCAACAGGCGCCGGTACCACTGCGCTTGTTCCTCAATGAGCGCGCCGGGAACTTCAATGGACCCGATCACCACGTCATACTCGCCGCGCGTCTGCGGCGTGCGGACAAATGGCAGAAGCTTGTCGCATTGTTCGGGCGAGACCGAATTATCCGCATCGGAAAAAATACGGATGTCGCCGTTCACGGCACGCATTGCCTCGCGCACAGCCCATCCCTTTCCGCGATTCTCCACGACTATCAAGCGCAGATGCGACATCTGCGCTTGCAGTCCTTGTACGATGTCAGTTGTGCGGTCGCGGGACGCGGAATCGCAGACCACAATTTCGTACCCGCCCGGAAATTGCTTTTTCCGGAGGTAGGCGTCCACCTCGCGAATTGAGGTTCCGATTCTTTGCTCCTCGTTGTATGCCGGTATAATCCAGGAAAGAAACATATCTGTCCGCCACTGGCTACTCGCGACGCGCCGCCAATCGCTGTTTATCCAAATATGATTGCAAAATAATCGCGGCGGATGCCGCATCTATCCGATCCTTGGCCACGCCTTGGTGGTCAGCCATCCGACTCGTAAACATCTCGTTCTCCATGTATACAGGAAGATGCAGTGCCTCCCCGACTCTTTGCGCAAAAATTCTGGCGCGGCGCGATGTTTTAGTGTCCTGGCCATCCATGGCAAGCGGCAATCCGATCACCATCGCCCCTACTCCTGTTTCCGATGCGATCGTGCGTAGTTCCTCGATTGCGGCGCGCTCGTCTTTGCCCGATAGTACCCGATCGGGAAAGGCCATATTCCCCTCCTCGTCAGACCGCGCCACCCCCATCCGCACCCTGCCGTAGTCAATACCCATATACCGCATGTGCTGCCATTGTATGCCACCTGTCCCAAAAATCAAAATCTTGTCCTCTTTCTGTTTGAAGTTCCACTTCAAACAGTGAACATCAAACATTAAGCACAAGACATAAGCAGGCACGCCAATAAGCGTATCTACCCTCTATTCCGTTAAGATATCAGCGCCGTGCGCGGTGACGGCAACCGTGTGCTCAAAGTGCGCGGCGAGCGAGCCGTCTGCGGTACGAAACGTCCATTCGTCGTCATCAAGTGTGATGCGCCAGCCGCCGAGCGTTGCCATGGGTTCAATGGCGATCACCATCCCTTCCTTGAGAACAATACCCGCCCCCTGGTTCCCTTCATTGGGGATGAGCGGTGGCTCGTGGAGTTCGCGGCCCACGCCGTGGCCTGCCAAATCGCGGATCACGCCGAAACCATTTTTCTTGAGATAGCCGCCGACCGCGTGGCCAATGTCGCCCACGGTACCGCTTGGGCGCACGACGACAATCCCGATAGTCAGGGCTTCTTGGGTGACGCGCATAAGGCGATCGGCATCATCGGCGATTTTTCCCACACCGACGGTTTTGGCTGTATCCGTTACCATGCCTTCCCAGCGCATGCCGATATCAATGCCGATGATGTCTCCGTCTTTGAGTACGCGATCGGCGCGCGGAATGCCGTGCACCACTTCGTCGTTGATGGACGTGCAGATGGAGGCCGGAAATGGAATCGCGGTTTCTTTGACTGCATACCCTTTGAAAACCGGTATGCCGCCTTGCTCGCGGATGAGGCGCTCGGCGAGTATATCGAGGTCGCGCGTCGTCACGCCAGGGCGCGCTTCGCTGGCAACACGCCGCAAAATAGCGCTCAACTTTTTTCCGCCCGTACGCAGGAGAATGATCTCGGCAGGACTTTTTATCGTGACGCGCGAGGCCATTGTTTGCCAAGCCGTTTACCAAACGCCGCGTCAATTTCTTTCCATACCCGATCCGGCGCTTGATTGCCGTTGATGGTAATCAGACGGCCTTCTTTTTTATAGTAGCGCAGCGCCGGCACCACTTCTTTGGGGAAATAATCCAAACGGCTTTTGATGGCCGCGACCGTGTCATCGGCGCGTTTGCGCGCCAAGAGACGCCGCATGGTCTCGCCACGGCTCACATCAATATAGAGGCAGATCGGCAGAGGCCTCCCGTGCCACTTCATGACTTCGTCGAGCAATTTCACTTCCCACACGCGCCGAGGCGCGCCATCAAAAACCATGTCTTTGGCCGCGCCATTTCCCTCGATGATGATTTTGAGCCACGTGTATGCGGCAATCCATGACGGATGCAGGCGCCCGCGCTCCATGATACTGCGCGTAATGTGACCCGTGGGTGTGGAATCATGCATGAGATCGCGCAGAAGCGCGCCCGTGCTGATGTGGATGACGCCGCGCCGTTTCAGACGATTGACCAACAAATGCGCCTGCGTGCCTTTGCCGCACCCGGAGCGACCCAGGATGGCAATCGTAAGTTTTTCCTTGACTTCTTTTTCCATGCGCAAGAGCTTTATATGCGCTCATATTCGCGCATGACCATCTGGGCATTTATCTGCTTGACGGTTTCGATGATGACGGATACCACGATGAGGAGCGCGGTGCCGCCGGTCGTGAGCGCGCGGATGGGGAACACGCCCTGCACAATAAGCGGGAGCACGGCGATGACGCCGAGGAACAAGGCGCCGGCGACCGTGATGCGCGAGAGGATGTGTACCAGATAATCAACCGTCGGCTTGCCCGGGCGCAATCCGAGGATAAAGCCGCCCTGCTTTTGCAAATTGTCCGCGATTTGCTGGGGATCAAAGGTCACCGCCGTGTAGAAATAAGTGAACGCGACGACCAGGAAGAAGTACGCACTGCCGTATATCCATTGATTATTGAACAGCTGTACTAGAAACACCGATGCCTGCTGGGCCAGGGGATGCGGGATGCCGGAGAGGAAACTGCCGATGAGCCCGGGGAAAAGGATGATGGACACGGCGAAGATGATCGGAATGACGCCCGCCTGATTTACGCGAAGCGGCAGATATGTGGATGTCCCGCCGAAGACGCGCGTGCCGCGGATGCGCTTGGCGTAGGAGACCGGAATGGCGCGCTCGCCTTCGGATACGACAACCACGCCCGCGATCACGATGAGCGATACGATGGCAAACCCTATATAGGCGGGGAGCATCTCGGCGCGGAACGAGAAAAATTCCTGCTGAAGCGAGCGGGGGAATGACGACACAATGCCCGCGAGGATGAGGAGCGAGATGCCGTTGCCGATACCCTGCTCATTGATCAGCTCTCCGAGCCACATCAGAAACAGCGTGCCTGCGGTGATGATGATAAGGTTGGAGGCATAGCCGAAAAAGTCGAGCGGCGGCAAAATTTGCTGACGAGTAAGCAGGACGAGCAGGCCGTAGCCCTGGAGGAGGGCCAGCGGCACGGCGAGCATGCGCGAGTACTGGTTGAAGCGCTCGCGTCCGGCTTCTCCTTCTTCCTGATACATTTCTTTCAGGCGCGGCACGATCATGGTGATGAGCTGCATAATGATGGATGCCGTGATATACGGCCCCACGCCGAGCATGGCAATCGAGAGATTTTCCAAAACGCCGCCGGAAAAAATGTTCAAGAGGCCGAAGAACTGGTTGCCCGCCAGGAACGACTTGAGGCGCACCGGATCCGCGCCCGGCACGGGCAGTACCGCCGCGATGCGCGAGACCGCAAGAATGCCCAAAACAAACAGCGTCTTCCTGCGAAGATCCGGTACGGTGAATAAGAGCAGGAGTTTTCTGAACATACGTCGTGATGCGCTTTAACCCTGTTTCGCTTTCGCCGCGGCAGATGCGCTGAACGTAACGTCTTTGAAAATAAATTTCGTGGCCGCCTCTCCCCTGCCCAATATCTTTACCTGCGGGGTCTTGCCGCCAAGGCGCTGGATGATTTTCTTCTTCAAGAGCGCCACGGGATCAATGGTATCGCCCGGCTTGAAGTACCGCGCGAGCGTATCAAGATTGACCGCCGCCGGCTGGGGTCTGAACGATTTGAAGCGGTAGCCGCGCAGTTTCGGAATTTTCTTGATGATGTCGCGCTCCGCCGGACGGAACTTGGCGCCTGCCCGCGCGTTCTGCCCTTTGATGCCTCGACCCGAATAGGTGCCGCGCTTGCCGCCGCGGCCGATTCTCCTGCTCCGGCGCGCCGAAGGACTTCGTTGTATATGGTGCATCTGCATAGAAGAAAATTATTTCCCTTGCGGGACGGCGCGCGGCTCTTTTTTTCTTAATTGTTTCAGCGCCTCTATCGTCGCTTTGGCATTGTTCAGCTTGTTCGGGGTGCGTCCCAATATTTTTGCCGTAAGATTTCGTATGCCGCCCAGGTCAGCGATCACGCGCACCGGCCCGCCGGCAATCAGCCCTCGGCCTTCGCGCGCGGGCTTGAGCACCACGCGGGCGGCGGCAAATTTGGCTTCCGTTTCGTGCACCACGGTCCGCGCCTCGTTGAGCGGAAATGAAAACACCTCTTTCTTGGCCTGAAAGGCGCCTTTTTCCACGGCTTCAGCAACGCTCACTCCTTTCCCAATGCCAAGCCCCACACGGCCATTGCGGTCGCCGACGACGACGGTTGCGCGGAAACTGAAACGCCGCCCGCCGGCGACTACGCGCGCGGTGCGCCGGATGTCAAGCACTTTCTGATCAAATTCCGATCGGCGCTGTCCGCGATCGCCTTGATGTTGATGGGGTCCCCGCCTTGGCTGCATAGTAAAGGTCAATTTAAAATTTCAATCCTCCTTTGCGCGCTCCTTCGGCAACCGCCCGCACCAGGCCTTGATAGCGGTACGGCCCGCGATCAAAGACCGCGAGCGTTACGGCGCATTCCGCCGCGCGCGTTGCAATAAGCCCGCCAAGTTTTTCCGCCGTAGCTATTCTGCCGCCTTTTTTTTCTTTCCCAAGCTCCTTTTCGCTCGCCGCCGCGATCGTTCGGCCCGCCGCGTCGTCAATCAGTTGGAGCCAGAGATACCGGTTGGAGCGGAATACCGCAAGGCGGGGGCGTTCGCCGGTGCCCCGTACTTTTGCGCGCACCCGCCGGTGCCGCCGCATGCTTCGTACTCTTTTTGCCGTAGCAGTTTTCATAATGCTTCCTTAGCTTGAAGTGACCGCTTTTTTGCCCGCCTTTCTTCTAACAATTTCTCCTTGATACCGTATGCCTTTACCTTTGTAGGGTTCCGGCTCCTTGAGATGGCGGATGGCGGCCGCGGTCATGCCGACCGTTTCCTTATCAGCTCCTGCAATGGTAATCGTCTGTTTTTCGGTTTTTACGGTGATGCCTTCGGGCGGGGAAAACCGGACCGGATGCGAAAAGCCCAACGACATGACTAGCATATTCCCCTCGGTCGCGGCACGAAAACCGATGCCTTCAAATTCCAGTTTTTTCTCAAATCCTTGCGCCACGCCCTGCACCATGTTGGCGACGAGCGAACGGGCAAGACCCCAGAACGCTCCGACCTTGCGAGATGTACCCGCAGGTACCATGTCTGCCTTCCCTTCCCCAATCACTATATCAACCTCGGGCGGCAGCGTGCGCACCAGGGTTCCTTTGGGTCCCGCGACTGTAACCACGCGTCCGACAAGGGACACGCGCACGCCGGAAGGGATGATAATGGGTTTTTTGCCTATCCTACTCATAAAAATTACCAAATCTCGGCGATCAATTCTCCGCCGACTTTTTGCTTACGCGCTTCACTGCCGCTCATCACGCCTTTGGGCGTAGTCAGAATATACATCCCGCCGTGGGGGGCTCTGCGCAATTCCCGATACGGCAGATAGCGGCGCAGGCCCGGCGTGGACAAGAGCTTGACGCCGCGAATCGCGGGCGCGTCTTTGCCGCCGCGCAGGGTAACTTCCAAGATTTTGCGCACGCGCTTGCCCTTGCGGTCGGTGCCTGCGATAAATCCCGCGCGCTCAAGTGTTTTGGCGATTTCCTGCTTCAACTGGGAATATGGCATCAGCGCCGTGTCATGACCGGCGGTTTGCGCGTTCTTGATGCGAATCAACATGTCGGAAATAGGATCCATAAAATTAGATTGTAGGAATTAGCTTGTAGGTTGTAGGGACTAGGTATGGGGTAAGTCTATCTCTCGTTCCTACCACCTAATTCTTACCAGCTTGATTTTCTTATCCCCGGTATTTCCCCGCGGTTGGCGAGCTCCCGGAAACAAATGCGGCACAGATCAAAATCGCGCATGAACGCCCGCTTCCTGCCACACCGAAAACATCGCCGGACAATCCGGGAGGAGAATTTCGGCTTCTTTGCCGCGCGTGCGATAACTGATTGCTTTGCCATACGTTTATGCTTCCGATGCTTCAACGGGAAATCCCATCGCTTTCAGTAATGCGACACCGTGCGCGCGGCGCTTGGCATTGGTGACGACCGTCACTTCCATGCCGAAGAGCAGGCGGTAATCTTCGCCAATCATCTCTGGAAATACAATATGCTCCCTGACGCCGATCGTCAAATTACCTCTGCCGTCGAATGCGCTCTCCTTGAGCCCCCGAAAATCCCGCGTCCGCGGCAGAGCAATGTTGACAAGACGGGACAAAAAGTCATACATGCGCCGTCCGCGAAGCGTCACCTGATAGCCGATTATCATACCCTGACGGGTCTTGAACGCGGCGATGGCTTTTTTTGCCGCGCGGGCTGCCGGCTTCTGTCCGGTGATGAGCGTCAGAAATTTCCTGATTTCCACCTGATCCTTGTCATCCCGTATTTTTCCCACACCCGTGTGCACGATGACTTTTTCAACGCGCGGAATCGCCATCGCATTCTTCAATGCGAATTGTTTCCGCAGAGCGGGCATCACTTCTTTCCGATATTTTTCTTGTAGATTCATGACTGCCATACGGGGCGTTTATAGAGTACTGCCGCACTTCTTGCATACGCGCGCTTTCCCGCCTTCCGTGCTCTGCCGTCCGACGCGCGTGGGCTTGTCGCATGTTCCGCACACCAGCGCCGCACGCGACGCCGGAAACGGCATCGGCATTCGCACCAGTTCTCCTTTTTGTCCCTGTTTGCGAGGACGCATGTGTTTTTTCTTCACGTTAATGCCTTCCGCGACAATGCGCCTTTCTTTGGGAAATGCCGCAAGCACGGCGCCCGCCTTTCCGCGATCACTGCCGGTCATCATTTTTATCCGATCTCCTTTTCTAAAATTCATAAGCTTGTAACTTGTAGCTTGTAGCGCGTAGAGTTCCTACCACCTACAAGCTATCATAATACTTCCGGCGCCAGTGATACGATTTTGATATATCCCCGATCGCGCAATTCTCGCGCTATGGGACCGAAAATACGTCCCCCTTTCGGCTCTTTGCCATCCAAAATCACGGCCGCATTCTCATCAAAACGGATATACGACCCGTCTGCCCGGCGGAACGGAGCTCGTTGGCGCACGATCACGGCCTTCACCACGTCCTTTTTTTTCACTTGCTTCCGTGGCTCCGCGATTTTGACGGATGCTACAATGACGTCGCCGAGCGCGGCATAGCGGCGCCTGCTTCCGCCCAACACTTTGAACACCTGGAGCAGTTTGGCTCCGGAATTGTCCGCGACTTTGAGCATGGATCGTGGCTGTATCATAAAAATTATTCAGCAGGGGTCTCTTCGGCTTCGATGACTTCCGCGACATTACGCTTGATCAGCACGGCAACGGCCCATCGCTTTTCTTTGGACAAGGGTTTCGTCTCCTGAATCCACACCAGGTCTCCGATCTGACATTCGTTCTTTTCGTCGTGTGCTTTGAATGTGCGCGACATGCGATAGTACTTCTCGTACTTGGGGTGCTTTTTCAGCGCATCTACCCGCACGACGGCGGTTTTCTGCATCTTATTCGACGTGACCACTCCTTTCAGTTTACGCATATCACTGTGTATTCCTTATTTCCCCCGCAGGAGCGTCAGCGTGCGCGCAACGTCTTTGCGCACGCCCGACATCTCGCGCACATTCTTTACTTTCCGTTCGTGCGCCATGGAGCGCAATGCCAACAGATGCTGGCGTCGTTCAGCAAGCAGGGTTTCCAATTCCTCTTTTGATTTTTGACGCATTTCTGTAATTTTCATATTCGTGCCCTATTTTTCGATAAAACGAGTCTTGATCGGCAGTTTGTGCGCGGCGAGTCGCATGGCTTCCGCCGCCGATTCACGCGTCACCCCGTCCATTTCAAAAAGAATCCGTCCGGGGCGCACCGGCGCCACATAGTGGTCCACCGCGCCCTTGCCGCCGCCCAACGTCACTTCGGGCGGCTTGCGCGTCACCGGTTTGTCAGGGAAAATTCGTATCCAAACCTTGCCGCCACGCTGGATATAGCGCGTAATAGCGCGGCGCGAGGCCTCAATCTGGCGCGCAGTCACCCAAGCGCCCTCGAGCGCCTTGAGGCCGTAGGCGCCAAACGCCAATTCCGTGCCGCGCGTCTCAACACCTGTTCCGGTGCGCTTGTGCCACTTTCTGTGTTTTACTTTTTTGGGCTGCAACATAATAAAAAGTTTAAACGCTTAAATGTTTAAACCTTCAAACCCTCGCTTCTCGCGTCAGCGAAAACGTCACCTTTATAAATCCACACTTTCACGCCGATCGTGCCATAAGCCGTAAAGGCGGTCTTTTCGGCATAATCAATGTCCGCGCGGATGGTCTGGAGCGGGATGCGCCCTTTCTTGCCCCATTCGTAGCGCGCCATCTCCGCCCCGTCAAGCCGGCCCTTGAGAGAGATTTTAACGCCTTTTACCTCTTTTGCGGCCGCAATTTTCTCCAAGGCAGTACGCAGAGCGCGGCGAAACGGCAGGCGTTTTTCAATATCGTCGGCGATCATCTGCGCGGCGATGGCGGCGTGCGTCTCGGGGGAGCGCACTTCCTCAATCGTAAGCTTCAGTTCGCGCTTTTTGCCGCTCTCCTTCTGCCGCATCTTGTCCCGCCATGTGCGTTTTGCAGATAAACGCGCGAGAAAGCGCTCTATGTCCTGCTTCAGCTTGGTCGCGCCCTCGCCGCCCCTACCGATCAGAATGCCGGGACGCGCCGTTTTCAGGATAACATGGAGCGTGTTGGGCGAGCGCTCAATTTCCACGCACTCGATGTGGCTTGCGCGAAGTTTGCGCTCCAACCACGCGCGCAAAAACGTGTCTTCCCGCAAATACTCGGCGAAACGGCGCGTGGTGAACCACCGCGACCTCCATGTCGTAAGCTGATTAATACGGAAAATATACGGATGGACGCGATGGGTCATATAGCTTTTCGCTGAAATATGCGTGGCATAAATCCTGACGACTTTTTCTTGGGCTGTCTTTTCTGCGCTCCGCTCCCCCTGCCGCTCAGCGAGGAACCGCGCACATCATCAGCCGTTGCTTCGCGTGCCACAGGCGCCGCCTTCCTTACACCGCGTGCTGGTGCGGCGACATCTCCCACCGTTTCAAGAATCAAAGAAACATGGCTCGTGCGCCGTCGGATGGGCGCGGCGCGGCCGAAGGCGCGCGCGCGAAAGCGCGCGGTCACCGGCCCTGCGTCAATGCGCAGATCTTTTACCTTCAAATTCTGGTTTTCAATATGGAAATTGTGCCGCGCGTTGGCTATTGCGGAACGCAGGAGCTTGAGGAGTATGGGCGCCGAGCGTTTGGTGCGACTCATAAGCTCCCGTTCCGCGCGGGCGACGGTCATACCTTTGACCACGGCAGCCATCAGCCGCACTTTGCGCGGCGCAATTCCCAGATGCCGTAATGTCGCTTTCATTTCCATACCGTCCGGTTATTTCTTTTCGGGCTCTTTGGCCGCGGCCGCTTTTTCTTTTTCCGCGTCAGCGGCTTTCTGCTCCATTTCTTTCTGCATCCTGCCGCCGTGGCGGATGAATTTGCGCGTCGGCGCAAATTCGCCCAGGTGGTGTCCTACCATATCCTCCATAATACGCACATCAATAAATGTCTTGCCATTGTGCACGGCAAACAAAAATCCGATCATATCCGGCGTAATGGTGGATGCGCGCGCCCACGTCTTGATCGCGGATTTTGAACCCCCAGACGTGCGGGACATGTGCTTCAGGATGCTGGGGTGGACGTAGGGCCCTTTCTTGAGTGATCGTGGCATACGAAAAATTATTTCTGGCGCCGCGAAAGGATAAAACGATTCGACTTCTTTTTGCGCTTGCGCGTTTTGACGCCGCGCGCGGGCTTACCCCATGGCGTAGCAGGACCGCGCCTGCGACCGACGAGAGAACGCCCCTCACCGCCGCCGTGCGGGTGGTCTACAGGATTCATAGCCGTGCCGCGCACCGTAGGCCTGATGCCCATGTGCCGAGCCCTGCCCGCCTTGCCGATCGTCATAAACATGAGCTCGGGATTGGAGATAGCGCCGATTGACGCCCAATTCTCCGAACGTACCATTCTTACCTCTTTTGACGGAAGTTGCAAGTGTGTGTATCCCCCCTCCTGGGCCAAAACTGCGGCTCCGGTGCCGGCTGAACGCACCAGCACACCGCCTCGGCCGCGTTCCAATTCCACATTGTAGACCACCGCTCCCACGGGGATTTTCCCAAGAGGCAGACGGTTGCCGATTTCAACCGGCGCCTGTTCCGAGGTGATCACTTCGCGGCCCCGCGCAAGACCTTGGGGAGCCAGCACATACCGGCGCTCGCCGTCGCGATAGAGCACCAGCGCGATAAAACCGCTCCTGTTTGGATCATATTCTATAGATTCCACACGCCCCGGAATGTCTTTCTTGTTGTAGTGAAAATCAATCTCGCGCCAGAGTCGTTTTGCGCCGCCTCCCTTGTGGCGCACTGTTATGCGGCCCGCACTGTTGCGGCCGACACTCCGATGCCGTCCGCCGATCAGTGGTTTGTGGGGAGCGACGCGGGTGAGCATACTCCGCCATTCAATGAATTCTGCCTGGCGGCGGCCCGGTGATGTGGGTGAGGACTTTTTCATATTATTGCAGTTCTATGGTCTGGCCTTTCTGAATCGTTACGATGGCCTTCTTGAATCCCGGCTTCCATCCCGTAATGCGTCCGCGCCGGCGTTCTTTGCCGGGACGCCTAAGCATGCGCACGGACATTACGGTTACGCCAAAGCGGCGCGCAACCGCGCTGGCAATGCTGGGTTTATTGACGCCATCGGATACCGCAAAAATATACTGGCCGCGCGCGGCCGCGTTGCTCGCCTTTTCCGTCATGAGCGGCGCAAAAAACGCGTCCTGCGCATGAATCGGCGCCAAGGACTTGACGGGCGTTTGCGAGGCCTCCGTATGCTCGTGCGCGTGCTGTTTTTGGGCAGGCGCCGAAGCCCCTTCTTTTTCTTTTTGCAAAATTTTCTTCCAAAAGGCCATAGGATTATTTCAGCGTCTCAAGCGCGCTTTTCGGAAACAAAATATAGCGGTATTGCAGGGCAGTATGCATGTTCAGATTCCGAGCTTCCTCCACACCCGCGTACGGCAGATTGCGCAGGGCACGCCGCGCCGCCGTGTCCTTGCCTGACAAGAGCACCAAGACGCCGTTTCCTTTTTCAATGTTGCTGAATTCTTCGCGCCCGGAGAATTTTCTGAACATCACGGCCGCGGCTTTGGTCTTGGCTTCCGGAAATTTCACATCGTCAATCACGAGAATCTCGCGATCCCGCGCCTTGGCCGACAGCACTGACCACAAGGCCCGGCGCGCCATTTTCTTGTTGATTTTTTTCTCGTACACCTTTTCTTTCTGGGGACCATGCGTAACGCCGCCGCCTTTCCAGATCGGCGAGCGGATAGAGCCGTGCCGCGCCCGACCCGTGCCTTTCTGACGCCAGGGCTTTTTGCCGCCGCCGCGTACGTCTCCGCGGCCGCGCGCATGCGCCGTACCGGCGCGGCGGTTTGCGGCATAGCTCACCGCCACCTGGTGCACCAAATCCGCATTCCACTTCACGCCAAAAACCGCTTCCGGCAATTCTGCAATTCCCGCTTCCTCTCCTAGCTGATTGTATACTTTTACCTGCATGCCTTTACCCGCGCACTTCCAAGAGCGTCCCGCGCCTGCCGGGCACTGCCCCGCGAATCGCGAGCATGTTATGCGCTGCGTCAATCTTGGCAATGCGCAAATTTCCCACGGTTACGCGCTCGCCGCCCATGCGGCCCGCCATCCTGATGCCTTTCGCCACGCGCCCGCCTGCCCTGCCGCCGCCGCCTCCGATGGAGCCCGGCTCGCGGTGCGCGTGCTTGGTGCCGTGCGTCGCGGGCGCGCCGTGAAAACCGTGGCGTTTCACCACTCCTTGGAATCCCTTTGCTTTTGAAAGTCCACTTACTTTTACGGCGTCTCCCTCCTGGAATGCAGTCACGTCGATCTTGTCGCCCCGTTGGATGCCATCGGTATTCGGCACTCGGAACTCCCGCACATACCGGAAATTGCCGAGATCGCCGAATTGCCCTCGCTGGGGTTTGGCGATGAGCTTTTCGCGCCGTACGCCCGCGCCAACTTGCACCGCCGTATAGCCGTGCTTTTCTGCGGTCTTGATGCCCACGACACTATTGGGTGTCGCGCGCACCAACGTCACCGGCACAGCCCGGCCTTCGGCGTCAAACAACTGGCTCATGCCAATTTTTTCTCCCAACACGAATTTCATAATTCTTCCAACAAAAAAGCCGGTCGTCCCGGCACCGCAATGCGCGTACGTCGGGATGCCCCGCTCTTATGGAAATTTCAACACGTTCTTCATCAGAAAACGAGTGCCGTGAATCACTCAGCGCTGTCCCGCATATCTGTGAGACAGGCCTGAACGATCCCCGGAAAAATAGTTAGAACATCTTAATTTCAATATCCACGCCTGCGGGCAAAGAGAGATTGGTCAGCGCGTCAATCAGCTTGGTATTGGGGTCCAGGATGTCAATGAGCCGTTTGTGCACCCGCATCTCG
The DNA here is from genome assembly GCA_001820725.1 of Candidatus Sungbacteria bacterium RIFCSPLOWO2_01_FULL_54_21. Taxonomy (GTDB): domain Bacteria; phylum Patescibacteriota; class Minisyncoccia; order Sungbacterales; family HO2-52-23; genus WO2-54-10. Next base: position 22,361 of record MHQR01000001.1, read on the forward strand.
TACTGCTCCCGCGCGTTCTTGTGCACAAAGCTCGATCGGTTCACCGTGTACTTGCGAATCTCGGTCGGCAAGGGCACGGGTCCCACCACTTCCGCGCCGCTCCGGAGCGCCGTATCCACAATTTGGCGCACGGACGTGTCAATGATCTTGGAGTCATACGCACGGACGCGGATGCGCAGGCGAGGCGCTACGGCGTTTTCAATCTTTTTTGCTGTTTTGGTAGCCATGGAAGGAAAAGAGCGTTTCGCACGAAAAAAGCGGACGTCTCACCGGTGCATTATCTGTGCATCATCGTGGGTGAAAAGTCCGCTTTCATGCCTATTTTGAAATTTTTGTCACGACTCCGGCGCCTACGGTCTTGCCGCCCTCTCGGATGGCAAAACGCTGTTTCTCTTCGAGCGCCACCGGCTGAATCAGTTTGACGATAAAAGTAATCGTATCGCCCGGCATCACCATTTCCGTTCCCGCGGGAAGCGTTACCTCTCCCGTCACGTCGGTCGTGCGGATATAAAACTGCGGCTTGTACCCCGTGAAAAACGGCGTGTGGCGGCCTCCTTCCTCCTTGGTCAGAATGTACACTTCGGCGTCAAAATCGGTGTGCGGGGTAACACTGCCCGGCTTGGCGATTACCTGCCCGCGCTCAATGTCCTCTTTCTTGAGGCCGCGGAGCAGGATGCCCGCGTTGTCTCCGGCAATGCCCTCGTCCAGGGATTTATTGAACATCTCAATACCCGTGATCGTGGTCTTTGCCGTATCCTTGAGACCGATCACTTCAATCTCATCGTTCACTTTTACGCGTCCGCGCTCCACGCGGCCGGTTACCACCGTGCCTCGGCCTTCAATAGAGAAGACGTCTTCCACCGGCATCAGAAATGGACGATCCACGTCGCGCACCGGCTCCGGTATAAAATTATCCAGCGCATCGGTAAGTTCCACAATTTTCTTGACCCACTCGTCGTCCGCTGACGTAGCGTTGAGCGCTTTGAGGGCTGAACCGCGTATGATCGGCGTTGTGTCTCCGGGAAAATCATACTTTTTCAAAAGTTCGCGCACTTCAGCTTCCACGAGGTCTATCAGCTCCGGATCATCCACCATGTCCACTTTGTTGAGGAACACGACGATCGCGGGCACGCCTACTTGCCGCGCGAGCAAAATGTGCTCGCGCGTCTGGGGCATGGGGCCGTCTGCGGCGGATACCACGAGAATGGCGCCGTCCATCTGGGCGGCCCCCGTGATCATATTCTTGATGTAGTCCGCGTGTCCCGGGGCGTCAATGTGCGCGTAGTGGCGCTTTTCGGTCTCGTACTCCGAGTGGTGGAGCGCGATGGTAATCCCGCGCGCCTTTTCCTCCGGCGCGTTATCAATCTGATCTACCGACTCCACGCGCGACGGCAGGCCCTTCAGAGACAGGGACTTGGTTATCGCGGCGGTAAGCGTGGTCTTGCCATGGTCAACATGACCAATGGTGCCTACGTTGATGTGCGGCTTATTGCGCTCAAATTTTCCTGCTGCCATAGTGAATAATTAGTGTGTTTATATAAAATTAGCGAGTATTATGGGTAATCTCCATAGTGCCATCGCTCGTTCGGAAATGAAAAGCGTATGCTTTTCATTTCACTCACTCGCTCGGCAATAAAACGCGTACGTATAATGGTAACGCATTTGGGTTTTGCCGTCAATATCCCTAGAGGGGGAGGTCTTCCAGGCGTATTTCCTCTAGGCGGGCGCGGGCCACCATACCAGTACCTACGGAGTGCTGTTCTTCTGCGATAAACTCGGTCTCCCCTGCGTCGGCCATCTGCCACTCGTCCTGCCGCTGGGGCATAGGCAGGGTCGTCTCGCGCGGGGATTGCTTGCCGATGTTCTTCTCGCCGGACACGCCGGAGAGTTTCTCATAGTCGTTAAAGGACATCACGACCATGGCCGGCTCGCCATCCTGGAGAATGACGAACTTCTCGCCCTGTCCTATCACAAATTTTTGTATTCTCGCAAAATCCATAAAATCATGAAAATCCAAATAACAAATGCGCTATCTGTGCAACACCGAGTGTTGCACATTTGAAAAATCTACAGAACCTATCGGACACGAACACAAGATGTCTGATGCGTGTCCATATCCAGCGCAATAAACAAAGCAAGCGTATCAAACCCCCGCCGCCCCGACAATCTTGACAAGATAATAGGAAAGATGTACTATACAAATGGTGTCCGTCCCATCAATTCACCACGCGAGGAGAGTATCATCATGATTACGGAATTTCGGGTGGTTGTAGCAACGAGAATTTCGTTCCTTTTGTTCTTTCTCATAGTTCCAGCACGGTTTTCATCTGCTGATTGGTCTGAAGATATTGATCGAGAAATCAAGAGGTCGCAACCATTGGTTATTATTGATGCGGAGGTGCAAAGTGCTCTAAAATCGCTGACGGCCATCTCAAAAAAGTATTATGCATTCGCGCGGGAGGTCGGTCCTATCACCCCGATGAACTACATAAGTGTTTGCACGAAACTTAGGAACTTCCCTCTTGGCCAAGATATAGCTGAAATTCAAAGCCAAGCAACTCGGGTAAACAAACTTATTCAGGACGCCCGCGATCTAGAAGATCGCGGCGGGATTTCACCCAGAAGATTAAGAGAAATCTTGTCAAACGGCGAGCTTTCCCGTATCATGAACGAAATTATCCTTTATATAAAGGAGTTGCAGGTGAACTGTGGGATGTGAGTTAAGCAAGATTTTGAAGTTCCACTTCAAACAAAACGCAACCGCCGCCATGACACCATGGCGGCTTTTTCTCCCCGATCTATTGCACGGGGATTTTCTTTTGTGAGGAAGAAACGGCTTCATCACAATTTTTCATACGCGGCGAGCACGGTCTTCTTCTCGCGCTCAAAAAAGCTTACGACGAACGGCATGAAGAAGTTGTCGCGACCGAGGAGGTTGAATGATACGGTAAACTCTTTGGAGAAAACGATTTTGCATCGGAATGTTTTCTCTCCCGCCGTCACGGAAACCTTATGCATGTAGCCGAGGATGCGGCCGCCGATGCCCGTAAGATAAACCTGCTTTCCCCGCTCAATCTGAATCCCGAGATATTCGGCAATCTCCGGCCGGAACACGGAAAACGAAGCGCCGGAATCAACCAGCGCTTGTACCGTGATCTCTTTTGATCTCGCATGGAGCGTTACCTGAATGACCGGAAACCCCTGTCCATCTTTCTGAAGATACGGAAACTCCATCCTCATACCGCAAGAATATACGGACCCTCATCCTTGCGAGGAACGAGGAGGACGGATGCTTTCTTTTCCAGACGTCTTTCCCGTAATGCATCCATCAGCAGAGGTAGTTCTTTGTGGTGTTCGATAACTCGTCCCTCGGCAAAAGCAACCCATTCGCCGGCGTAACGATCAAGTTTGAATGTTTTTTTTTGCGTTTTGAACTGCACGGACATATGTACCTTTTTATGTTATCAAACCCCCGCCGCCCCGACAATCTTGACAGATACCAAAAAATAATATACAATTTATACTGGTTCAACACCCCACTCACATCACTCCAGACAAAGGATGGAGAAATATGGATTCAATGGACGCATTTGTCGAAGAACAAATCTCCCCAGATGCTTTTATCGCAAGGGTGTAGCGAGAGTTGCAGAATTACAGAGGATAATTGTTTGATATCTGTTTGAAGTTCCACTTCAAACAGATCGCAGACCGCCACCATGACTCCATGGCAGCTTTTTCAAATGATGCATCTCATATGCTCCCGCAGATTAAATTCACTGATCACTTTTTCTCTACTTTTTCCCTTCGATGATTTGCTGTTCAATGTTTTTTGGCACTTCTTCGTAGTGATCAAATTCCATGGTGAAACTGGCGCGTCCTTGGGTGAGCGAGCGCAGGGTTGTAACATAGCCAAACATTTCGGAGAGCGGCACTTTGGCGTCAATCACGCGGATGCCCAATCCCCGATCGTCCGTGCCCTCTATGCGTGCGCGCTTGGCATTCAGGTCGCCCATGACTTCGCCCAGGAACTGCTCGGGCGCTACCACTTCTATTTTCATAATCGGCTCAAGCAATACGAGACCCGCGCGCTTTGCCACTTCCTGCAAAGCCATGGAGCCCGCGATTTTGAATGCGGCTTCGGACGAGTCCACTTCGTGATATGACCCGTCGTAAATGGCGACGCTGATATCCACGAGAGGGAATCCGGCGAGCACGCCTTTGTCCTTGGCCTCCTTCACGCCTTTTTCCACGGCGGGTATGAATTCCTGCGGAATCACGCCTCCCTTGATCTCGCTCTCAAATTCAAATCCTTTGCCGCGCTCTAAAGGATCAATCCGCAACCACACATGGCCGTACTGTCCGCGGCCGCCGGACTGCTTGATGTATTTTCCTTCGGCTTCTGCCGATTTTTTGATCGTCTCTTTGTAGGCGACTTGCGGGCGGCCCACGTTGGCTTCCACGCCAAACTCGCGCTTCATGCGGTCTACGATGATTTCCAAATGCAATTCGCCCATGCCGGAGATGATCATCTCTCCGGTCTCGCTATCGCCCTTGATGCGGAATGTCGGATCTTCTTCGCCCAGGCGCTTCAACGCCATGCCCATTTTCTCCTGATCGGCTTTTGTTTTCGGCTCTATTTTCAAAGACACCACTGGCTCGGGAAATACGATTTTTTCCAAAATAATCGGATGTTCGGGATCGGCAAGCGTGTCGCCGGTGTGCGTATTTTTAAGTCCCACAAGAGCGCCTATGTTGCCCGCGCTTATCTCTTTCAATTCCTCGCGGTCATTGGCGTGCATGCGCAAGATGCGGCCCACGCGCTCTTGGTCTCCTTTAATGGTATTCAAGACATATGAGCCCGCTTTCAAAGTACCCGAGTACACGCGGAAGAACGTCAGCTGTCCCACGTACGGGTCTGACTGCAATTTGAAGGCCAACGCAGAAAACGGCGTGTTATCGTTGAGCTCGCGCACTTCTTCCGCTCCGGTCTCGGGATTCGTGCCTTTCACCGGCGGCAAGTCCATGGGCGATGGCAGATATTCAATCACGCCGTCAAGCACTAATTGCACGCCCTTGTTTTTGAGGGAGGACCCCGCAAACACCGGCACCAGGCGATACGAGAGCGTTGCCGTACGCAGTGCTTTTTGCAATTCCTCGAGCGACATTTCTTTTCCTTCCAGATATTTCTCCGTCAACTGTTCGTCCGTTTCCGCAATTTTCTCGATCATTTTGTGCCGCCATTCCTCCGCCGTCGCTTTTAGGTGTTCAGGAATATCTACGCGCTCAATGGTCTCGCCGTGATTGCCGCGGAAATACACCGCCTTCATACGCAAGAGATCGATCAACCCCTCGTGCTCTTGTTCAAGGCCGATAGGAATGACGAGCGGTACGGCATTGGGTGTCAGGCGTTCGTAGATTGAATTGAGTGAACGCTCAAAAGACGCGCCCGTGCGATCCAACTTGTTGATGAAGCAGATGCGCGGCACACGGAAACGGTCTGCTTGCCGCCATACGGTTTCGGACTGCGGCTCCACGCCCGCAACGCCGTCAAACACCACCACCGCGCCGTCGAGCACGCGCAATGAGCGCTGTACTTCCACGGTAAAGTCAATGTGGCCCGGCGTGTCTATAATATTGAAGCGATGCTCATGCTCTTTGTTTTTGCCCTGATCGCCAAGGTACGAAAGGGTCCAAAAACAGGTGGTTGCGGCCGCGGTAATCGTAATCCCCCGCTCGCGCTCCTGCTCCATCCAGTCCATCACGGTCGTGCCCTCGTGCACTTCGCCGATTTTGTGCGAAACCCCCGTATAAAAAAGCACCCGCTCCGTCGTGGTGGTTTTGCCGGCATCAATGTGAGCGATAATGCCGATATTGCGGATGTGTTCTAAGGGGTATTCAGCCATACGACGATGTCTACAAGGATAAATATGAACAACAGCACATCAAGTGCAAATAAAAAGTATCTAAAAAATTTATTACCTATAAATCCCATGCGTGCCAATGCTGATATACAAGACGGTATGATCGTCCACAAAATAAAAATGCACTCGGTATTGTTTGTTGACCGAGTACGCCCAATCGTCTTTCAACACGCCACCGAGTTTATGCGTCTCCAGCGATGGATGGAACGCATCGGTGCGAAACAGCGCGTCTTTCTTATGCGCCAGTTGCTGAACACGCTTTTCGAGACGACCAAACTCTTTTTCAAAACGCGCAGTGGTATCAATGCGGCGGATCGGACGAATCATACAATGGACTACATCAATTCTTTCAAACTTGTGATCTGTCGTGTTTTCCCCTCTTTCCACTCGCGTCGCGCGGCCCGTGATGCTTCCAGCGCATCCGCCGTCTCCCATTGCCGCCGTATCTCTTTTTCAAACTCTTTGGGGTCAACCACAACAAGCCGCCGCGCCGACCCGCCACGCTCCAAAATCTTTTTTGGGATTTCTATAGTGATAGTGGGCATATTTAAATGATAGCACAAAATGATCATTTTTGCAAACTCAAAACGCGAAGTGGGCGAATGCCTTGTTGGCGTCTGCCATGCGGTGGACATCGGCGCGTTTTTTGATCGCGTTGCCTTCGTTTTTGGCGGCGAGCAGGAGTTCGTTCGCGAGCTTCTCGGCGATCGGCTTGCCTTTGCCCGCGCGCGCCGCGGCCAGTATCCAGTTGGATGCCAGAAAGAACTTGCGCTCGCCGCGTACCTCTCTCGGTACCTGATACGTAGCTCCACCGATGCGGCGCGATTTCACCTCCAGGAGCGGGCCCACGTTGCGGATAGCCGTATCAAAAATATTCAGCGGGTCTTGGCCGTGCTTTTTCTCGATCAAATCCATGGCTCCGTAAAATGCCCTCTGCGCCGTGGATTTTTTGCCGCGCCGCATCACATGGTTGATAAATTTGGCGATCTGCACGTTGCCGTATTTGGGGTCGGGAAGAATATCCCGCGTAAATTTTCGTTTGCGTCGCATAGAATATGGAAAATACTATTTCTTCGGCGTTTTAGCGCCGTATTTTGATCGCTGTTGCTTGCGATTGGTAACGCCCGTCGTATCCAGCACGCCACGCACGATGTGATAGCGTACGCCCGGCAAGTCCTTGACGCGGCCTCCGCGGATCAGCACTACCGAGTGCTCCTGTAAATTGTGTCCTTCGCCCGGAATGTATGCCGTCACTTCCATGCCATTGGTGAGGCGAACGCGCGCTACTTTGCGCAATGCCGAGTTCGGCTTCTTCGGGGTCATGGTCGTCACCTTCACGCACACGCCGCGCTTGAAAGGAGAGGCGTAATACACCGGACGATTCTGCTTCACGTTAAAGCCGCGCTGGAGCGCGGGCGATTTTGACTTGTAGCGGCGAGGGGTGCGTCCGCGCTTAATCAGTTGGCTTACCGTCGGCATGAATTCGATAGTAGCAACTTCCTTCCTTTCGGTCAACACTTCGCAAATGGTTCAAGACATTCTCCCTGAATTTGACCCTCCGTCAATTGACATAATGTGTGAAAAAATATGCTATCGCATATTTTTTCACATCTTTAAGGAAGGCCGCTCCGATTCAAACCGGAGCGGCGATACTGATGAGAATATGCTTCGGCTATGGGCGAAGCAGTTCCCGAAGAGAACGGGCGCGCATAAATCTTTTTGGCGGCGTCTCCCGCAAGATGGGCTCGTGCCCGTTGATGGGGCGCGTATTGATCACGCGTACGACATTCGATGAGGCATTTACCCACTTCGTCCATATGCGTCTGACCACAAAACAGATACACATGCTCCCGCCGGAATTCGTATTCTCGGCAACAAAGACGTATCTGCTTTCGTCGAACATCTCCTTTCGTGAATTCCTGTCGTCGCGCCAGATTCTTGCATCAGGATCGTTCATAAGGGCTTGTATGATGCGCTCGCATACATCCTTTTTCAGCGTCACTGAAGCGGTATTGCCCTCATCCCATTCAAAAAAGCAACGCGAACCCATGAGCATCTCTCCTCTGCCAAAGAACAAAAAACACAGCCCATGAATCATTCAGGGGCTGGCGCAAATATCTTTCCTGCGAAACGGCTATGAGAAAAAAGCACGACTCGCACAAGCCCCCGAAGAATTGGGACATGCGCGGCAACACATTTTTGCAAAATTGTCGGTGATAATAAGAGTCATTATCGGATTGGTTATACGGCAACGCCGACTTTTCCCTCCATGCGCGTCAGCCGTTCTCCGTGCTCTTTCAGTTCCTCGCGGATATCAGGCAGATCGGAGATGTCTTCACGGAGAAGATCAATACGTTTGTTCACAGCATAAAAGCCGTCACGCACTTCGGTGCGGAGTTGCGCCAAATCCTCTTTGCTTGCCATGGCTTTTAGATCCTCTTTGCTTGCCATGGCTTTTAGATCCTCTTTGCTTGCCATGGTTCGCTGGATCATCGCCGCGAGTTCCTCAAGCGTGGTTACTTTATCTACCATACGCTCAGAGTATATTCCATAGGACTCGTCTGTCAAGACCCTGCTTCCCGCCTTCAGAATAATGTCGGGGTCCCGGTGAGGAGGCGGAAGAGGAAGAAGATGAGGGGCGAGAGAAAGCCAGAGAAGAAAAAGATGAACATGATGAGGAGGATGAATCCGTATTGTTGAAGAGCTGTTTCAATCCAGCGCCATGGGTACGGCAACAGGGCGATGAGCACTTTTGAGCCGTCCAACGGCGGGATAGGAAGCAGGTTGAAGCACGCGAGGCCAAGGTTGAGGAGCGCTATGGTGCTTGCAATTATTATGAAGTTGAATGCAAATCCGGCTGGTAAGACCCCCGCCATCTCGGGCAGAAAGCGAACAAGGAGCCCAAAGACAAGCGCGAGCGCCACATTGGCCGCGGGTCCTGCGGTGCCTACGATCGCAGGTCCCCATTTTTGATTGCGCAGATTATAGGGATTGTACGGCACGGGTTTTGCCCAGCCGAAAATAATGCCCCCGAGAAAAAAACCGATCGCGGGAAGCAGGATGGAGCCGAATGGGTCAATGTGCGGAATGGGGTTGAGCGTGAGACGCCCTTCGCGCTCTGCCGTATGATCGCCCAGCATGAGCGCGGCGTATCCGTGCGCGACTTCGTGGATGACGACGGAAAAAACGAGTACGGCCAGATGAAAGAAGAAAGGAATTGCATTTTCCATGCAAAGATAGTATCATATATTACACATTTATAATAGCCGTACCACGCTATGAAGACCTGCGCCATATGCGACAAAGGATCGGTGAAAGGGGGCAAGCGCGCATTTTTGCGAAGCCATTACAACCCAACCGCAACCGTGAGAAAATATCCCAATCTCCAGTGGGCTCGCCTGGTCACGGGTAAACGCGCCAGGGTGTGCGTGCGTTGTCTCAAAAAGCTCCACGCATGACCATCACGCCGGTCCCCTTGGCTGATCTCGCCAAGAAATCAGTACTTTTCCTTCCGCTCTTCCAGTCGCAAAGCGTCGCTGACTTCGTATTTTCTTATGCCATACCGCCAGCCGCGCGGCGGGCGCTTTTGGTATTTGAGAAAAAACATTTTAAAGGAGAGGAGGGGGAAATAAAATCCGTGTGGTTTGCGACGGGCTCTCCGGAGCGCATCATTCTCGTCGGTCTTGGCGCCAAAGACAAGTGGAACCAACGAAAAGAACCCCTGCTCGCGCGCCGCCTGGTCCGACACGCGCACGCGGACAAAATTTCTTCTTTTGGCGTTCCCCTGCTCCCTGATTTTTCTAGCCGCACGTTTGCGCTGAATGCCCTGATGGGGCAATTCGAGTATGTGAAATACCGGACGCCGCCCAAAGAAGGATGGCCGAAAGTGAAAGAGATTTTTCTCGGTGTTGCTCCAGAAAAAAAAGCCACGGCAAGAAAAGAAATCGCAGAGGGTATCACCATCGGCGAGGAAGTGAACGCCACGCGAGACCTTGCCAACACGCCGGGAAGCGACATGACGCCCGCGCTTCTTGCTACTGCAGCACTCGGGATCGGCAAGTCCATTGCCAGCGTAAAAGTAAAAATACTTGATGAGCCGGCGATCAAGCGCCTTAGTATGGGCGGCGTGCTCGGCGTGGCGCGCGGGTCGCAGGAAGGTCCGCGCTTCATTATTGTGGAGTATTCCGGCGGGCCGAAACGGCAGAAACCCCTCGTGCTCGTGGGCAAAGGCGTCACGTTTGATACCGGCGGCATCAACCTCAAGCCCGAACAGTATATGTACGAGATGCATATGGACATGTCCGGCGGCGCAGCAGTCATGCACGGCATTGCCGCCATTGCGCGGCTCAAACTGCCGATCAACGTCGTGGGGCTCGTGCCTGCCGTGGAAAACATGCCATCGGGATCCAGCTATCGCCCAGGCGATCAGCTTAAATCCATGAGCGGAAAAACCATTGAGGTGCTCAACACCGATGCCGAAGGCCGGGTGATTTTGGCAGACGCCCTTACGTACGCCCTGCGCTACAAGCCGGGATTTATTGCCGACTTTGCGACCCTGACCGGAGCCGCGCACGTGGCGCTGGGCAATTACTGCTCCGCGCTTTTTACTAATCGAGAGGACATGACCGAAGCATTGATGGCCGTTGGCAATGTTTCCGGCGACTATGTGTGGCCATTACCCTTGTGGGATGAATATTTGCTAGAGATAAAAGGCACGTTCGGCGATATTGCCAACATGGCGAAAAACGACCGCTACGGCGGTGCCATCCACGGCGCAAAATTCCTCGAGCAATTCGTTGAAGACACACCATGGGCGCATCTGGACATTGCGCCGCGCATGACGACCGTCGCATCCGACATCCTCGCCAAGGGTGCCTCGGGCGTTGGCGTGCGCTACATCGTACAGTTGGCGCGCGAATACCCTTCTCTCATCGCACAAAAATGATCTCCGTAGTACTTGCCCAGATCACGACGCGCGATCGTATCACGCTTGACGGCATTGTCATTGAGCCGCGCAAAAAGTCAGCCACCGCGCTCATTTGGATTCACGGGCTTGGCTCCAATTTTTCTCATGGCCAGAGCATCACCCGAGAGCTTTCGCAGACATGCCTGAAAAACGGCATTGCCTATTTCAAATTCAATACGCGCGGACATGACGTCGTAAACCGCGACGCGCCCAAAAAAAAGGCGCAAACGATTGTCAATCGCTTGCGGGGCGCCGGGTTTGAGAGATTCGAGGATTGTGTTTTGGACATTCGCGCGGTAATCCATTTCGCGCGGAAACTCGGATATAGAAAAGTTATTCTCGTAGGACATTCCACGGGCGCCAACAAAGCGCTTTACTATCTGTACAAGACCAAAGACCCTGCGGTGAAGGGGCTTATCCTGCTGGGCGCGATCAGCGATATTGCCGCCGGAAAGAAAAAGTTTGGCGCTACAGGGCTCGCGCGCGGTATTGCGCTTGCGGAAAAACGGGCAAGGAAAAATTCTGATGCGCTCATGCCGCTGCCATACGGTATCTTTTCCGCCAAAAGATTCTTGAGCATGTTCCGCCAAGGAGACAGCGAAGATGTTTTCCCCTATCTCAATCCCCGCGCCGCATGGAAAGAACTCAAAACCATCCGCGCTCCCATCGCAGTCATCTTCGGCTCCCGCGATCAATATCTTGATCGCCCCGCAGAAAAGCTCGTTGAAATCTTCCGCTCCCATGCCCTCTCGACGAAATCATTTTCCGGCGTTATCATCAAAGGTGCCGATCACGGTTTCAAAGGCAAGGAGAAGATGCTCTCCAAAGTTGTTATGGATTGGATACAACAACAGGCCGTAGTATAATAGTAGTACGCAAGGCTGGGGGTCTTGCAGTCCGGGTGCAATCCCCGGCGGCCTGAGCTATATGACACAAGTAAAGCTTCTCTGCGCGCATTGCGGGAAAGCATTCTATCGCCCCACGGGGAGAGTGAAGGAAGCGCGAAAGTTCGCGTGGAAGTTTTATTGTTCTCTCGCCTGCCAGTACAAACAGCGGAATCTTCAGAGGCAGTATACATGTAGCCGTCCAAGTTGCGGCAAGATATTTTCAAGAGCACCGGGCGATATCGCAAGCGTTGCTTTGTATTGTTCGCGCTCATGCGCTGTAGCCATAAACAATGTAAAAGTACCGAAGCGAAAAGCACACATCAGTGAGTGCATTAAATGCCACAAAATATTTAAGGGCCAGCGACCGTACTGCTCGCGTGCATGCAAGACGAAGGGGCAGGTTATCAGCGCAGAGGATGTATGCAAAAGCATCAAAGATTTCTTCACTATGCACGGGAGAATACCGCTCAAAAGGGAGCTCCTACACTACAGCGCGGCAAGAAATAGATTTGGTACATGGAATGCCGCGATCATTGCCGCAGAATTCAAGCCCAATCCGGTTCTTTTTTCGGAAAAACATATAGCGAAAGACGGTCACTCGTGCGATTCTTTCTCCGAAAAGATTATTGACGATTGGCTCGTTGCAAGAGGAGTAGTACACGAACGAAATGTAAAATACCCCGGACACCCCAAATTGACCACCGACTTCTTTGTTGGAAACTCATTCATCGAATTTTTTGGCTTGAACGGAGAGATAACGGCATACGATAAAACGATGCGTCGAAAACGGAGGATTGCCAAAGCTAAAAATATACAACTCATCGCCCTGTATCCCAAAGATCTGTTTCCCAAAAATCGTCTTGCAAAAATATTGACCGGAGCTAACACCCTATGAATACCAATAGAACCTTTAACGGAATTATCCCGTGGATTGGTATCGTCATCTCTCTGATAGCTCTATTTTTTACATGGACAAACAATAGAGCCAGTCTTTCTCTTCAAGAAGCAAATGTTGTTATGGAGGATGTTCTTATCTCTCCCTTAAAAGACCCTAAAACATGTAAAGACATCCGCGGTAAATCTTACTGTAATATCAGAACCCAACCAAAAATAAAGAATATAGGACATTCTTCGGCGAAGAACGTGGCCCTTGAGTTTTGGATTTGCACCATTGGAGTAAATGACGATCAAGGACGAACTTGTGAGCAACAATATCACATGCGGGATACAGAGATGATCAGCGAGCTACCTCCCGGTATATACACCCGATATGACGAGGATTTTTGGTCTACCCTTGAGTATACAGATATGCTTGAGGAAGACATTGAACAAGTCCAAGGAAAACCACGAGTACTGATATTCTTGCTACGATATAGTGATACACTTGGAGATATGCAAAAAGAGGCGTTGTATATGTATGGCAATAAAATTGGTGAACAGACATCTTGGTCAATCACACAATCAGAGTATGCTAAGTTATACCCCTATTTAAAATCCGGTGTTGAGCGATACGATCCGAAAAGTATATTTTTATCATATCTCCTAAAGAATCCGCCAAAATAAAAAATCGCCCCGATCTGCGGCAATTTTTTATCAAAACATGATATCCTCTTCTGCGCGTTTGTAGTCGTGAATTTCGTCTTTGCTGAACCAGTGTTCGATTTCGTGCGCCGCTTCCGCGGGGTCGCCTGATGCGTGCACGAGGTTGTGTATGGCGCGCTTGTCCAGGTTGGCCAGCACCGGCGAGTCCACGGAGTAATCGCCGCGAATGGTACCCATTTCTGCAAATGCCGGCAGGGTCTTGCCTACGATTTTCCGCACCATGTCAATCGCGTGAATGCCGGAAATGATGATGGCGACCATGGGACCTGACGTGAGGAAATCGGTATTCCATCCGTAAATGATCTCGCCGATCTTGAGCGGATCCGCAGTGCCTAGCTCTTTCACCGGATCTTTGTCGTATTTTTGGTACGAATCCAGCGTCTTCCCGCCCATGCCGCGAAGCCATACTTCGGTGCCCGGATAATGGCCGCGCGCGTGCTCCTCGCTCGGGCGCACAATTTTCAGAGCGATGATTTTCAAGCCGCGTTGTTCAATGCGTTTGATACATTCGCCCACCAGCCCGCGCTTCACGCCGTCGGGCTTTACCATCATGAATGTTCGTTCCTCTTTTGGATGCGTTGTCTGTATCATAGAAAAAGGGTGTTAGATACTCTTTGTGTACCACACATCTACCGGCCGATCAAGCGCCATCCTGCGCCGTCGCTCTCAATGCGGATGTCGCCCTCCTGATCCGTACGAAGCACGGCAATGTCCAATTGCGCAAGTCGTTCCATCACTTCCTGATGCGGATGGCCGTATCTGTTTTTCTTTCCCGCAGAAATCACAGCAACGTCAGGCGATACCGCTTTTAAAAATGTCTCTGTTGAAGACGTCTTTGATCCATGATGTCCGACTTTGAGAATATCCGCGTCAAGCATGTCGGGTGATTCAAAAAGCAGACGGTATTCGAGCGCGCGCTCGGCGTCACCGGTGAGGAGCATGGCGGTGTCGCCATACGAAAGGCGGGAAATGATATTAGCGCCGTGGGGATGATTCGCTCCTGCGGTAACGTCTTCGGCAGGCGAGAGAATGTCGAGCACGACACCACTGCCCGCATCAATGCGCTGACCCTTGCGTGCGAGCACCACGGGAATTGCATACTGCTTTATCAATTTTTCCCACTCCTCGTATTCGGGCGTTCCGTATCCCACACCAGATGTCATGACCATGCCGACCTCGTATCGTTTCAGCACATCCAAAAAA
>MHQR01000001.1:36955-37154 GCA_001820725.1 Candidatus Sungbacteria bacterium RIFCSPLOWO2_01_FULL_54_21
CATGGGGATGAGTGACTATGAGCAGATCAATGGAGCGATCCCAAAAAGGCAGCGCCGCACCCAGTTTTGCCAAAATCCGATCATTGGGCCCGCCGTCCACCAGAATCTGATTGCCACCGGATACTTCAATAAAAATGGCATCGCCTTGTCCGACATCAAAAACCGTCACACCAAGATGCTGACGGGACGCGAAATAAAA
>MHQR01000001.1:37160-40469 GCA_001820725.1 Candidatus Sungbacteria bacterium RIFCSPLOWO2_01_FULL_54_21
GTACCAGATGACCATGACGCCGAGCGCCAGCCCCCCGAGAAAAATTACGCGCGCGTGTTTTGCGAAGATTTCCATATCTTATAAAGCATGATGCCGTAGAGCGCGCACAAGGGTATGGCTATCCACGCGCCGATCTCCACGGATGCAAAAGGTATGCGGGCAAATAGTGCGATGGCGCGAAGCTGATATTCCAGGATGGCCCACGCGCCCCACCCGGCGACAGCGCCGAGCAGAGACGACGCAAATCCGAGCATAGCCGCAGAAAACCCCGCACCCATGGCGTACGGCACGGCGACAAGCACCGCGATATTTGCCACAGGGCTTATGAGCGACACACTCCCGAAAAGCCAGACAAGGAGCGGCAAGACCATGAGCTGTGCGGACATCGTTTCAATAAATACTTTGCGCAGTACCGGAACCATCGGCGCCCCTTCTTCTTTTGCAGGCAAAGCGCGATGCACGCGGCGTTCCACATGCGGGGAAAGATATACGAGCCCCGCAGTCGCCAAAAATGACAACTGAAACCCCGTATCAAAACGGAGAATATATGGATTCTGGAAAACCATTACGGCGGCGGCAAACGCCAGGGCATTGGTCATGTGATATGATCGGCCTTCTTTTTTCGCCACGAGCACCAGCACGCCCATGATCGCGGCGCGCACCACGGAAGCCGCCGCGCCGGTCATCAGCACAAAAAGGAAAATGGCGCCGATGGCAATCCAGAATGACATGAAAAATGGTACCGTGAGCATCAGTAGTATGTTCATCAACGATCGGCCGACAATCGTAATATTGTAGCCGGACAGCGCCACGATGTGGCTCACGCCCGCAATCTTGAAGTTCTCAATCACATTTTCGGGAAGTGATGCGCGCTCGCCAAGCAGAAGGCCTTTCATAAAAGCGGCGTGCGGCTCGGGTAAAGCGTTTTCAATCTTTGATTCAAGCGCGTCTTTCACGCGCGCAAGCACGACAGTCAGGCGCCACGCCGTATCCTCCCCTGTTTTTTCTGCCTGTGGAAAAGCCATCACGGCAAAAATGCCGTCACGAGCCAGATACGATATATAATCAAAATCGCTGAAATTCTCCGGTTTTTCGATAACCCCGCGCACTCTTACGCGATCTCCTATGCGGTATGCCGGATATGGCCGCACGGTTGTCAAAATGAAAAACGGCTCGTCCAAAAGAACGCCGTCAATCATATTCGTTTTTATTTTTACCCGATGGGTCGTCTCCCCCCGTCGCGGTTCTGCCCATACCACGCCCTCCGCCTGCACATTTCTCCCCTGCCAAGCCGCCACCTTTGGCCGCACGCGCTCAACCATATCAAAGCGGAATACACCGGCGAGCAGTGCGGCGGCGCACAGTCCCAAAAACCATACCTTTTCCTGCCTGCGTCGTACGCCGATGACAAAACCTATCACAGCCGCAAGACCCAAAATCCATATCGCCATATGCGGCACAACGGCAAATGATCGAACCCCCACACCCGCGCAAAAAGCAGTCAGCCCCCAAAGAAATATCCGAGATTTCGTCATGCCTTTTATTCTATCACGAAAATATATACTAGGCGTTCCATTGACACTGTCCGTAAAAATGTGCTACCCGTAGAGTCAGTTCCCGATGCAACCACAAAAACCTATCGCGAAGGTTGAGGGATCACGCGCGATTGCGCGCTTCAATCGCAAACCCTCGCCGCCATGGATCGTCAAACTTTCGCCGGATATGTCGTCTGCCGAGATGCGCTATACGGCGATCGCAAGCACCGCATACGAAGAGGCCGTGGCGCTCGAAGGATTCAACACCACGGTGAGCGATATAATCCGCGGCCAGTACGGCATCACGGAAGCCGGTGGCATATCCGGGGATCCCTTGCGGATACGTGCGCATGGAAAACTGCAGGAATTGTGCCGGATCATCCAGGAAGACGGGTTGGATATTGATGTCATCGGCGTCGGAGGAATCACGCACGCCGGAGACGCCGCTGACCGACTCCGTGCGGGCCCGCGCGTCAAAATGGTTGGCTCGCTTAGCGGATTGCTGAACCGAGGATTCGGCCTCATCCCCGACATCCTGAAAGCAATCGCGGCATAGTGCCGCACAGAGGGCATCACGAGCGAGCCGCGCGGGACTTTTCCTGCCGGCTCTTTTTTATTGCACCATCCCTGCGGTCGTAGGAATGTCGTAATCGTCAATACTCCAATCCCCGGCGGGCTTTGACGCCTTTATGGTACGGGTGCTTGATGTCGCGCATCTCGGTGACAAGATCCGCGCGATCAATAAGTTCCTGCGCCGCGTCGCGGCCAGTGAGGATGATGTGCTCAAGTTTGTCTCCTACGGCGTCAAGAAACTCCAGCACATCTTCTTTGGTGATGAGATTGAGATGCACGGCGTTGTGTACTTCATCAAGAATCACGATGTCCCAGTTGCCTGATTCCGCTTCTTTTTGGGCATAGGCAAGCGCGTCTTCTGCGGCTTTTTCGTGTTCCTCGCGCGGCAGGGTATCGCCGAGAATGCCGACAAATCCCTTGCCCATTTTTACCAATCTGAATCGCGGCTCAAGACCAGTGGCAAACACATCCTCTCCCGATTTCCAGGGACCCTTGATGAATTGCACCATGAGCACGCGCTTTCCCTCCCCCACGGCACGCATTGCCGTGCCGAGTGCGGCCGTGGTTTTGCCTTTTCCGTTGCCCGTGAAGATGTAGAGCATATTTTTAGTTGAAATGATAATCGGCAATGATGTAAACATCATTGCCGATTCTATATTTAGAATCGCCCACTCACCAAATCTCAACTAAGTCCGCAGAAAAGGAGATAGAGACGCATCTTCGGAACTACTCATTCAGAGTCCTAGACCTCGTCTATATTCTCTCCCTAACCTCGTCAGCGAAACTGCAACTCCGTGCGTCATGGTTAGACCGATGGTTTGCAGGCGTTGATGGGGGGCAACTATAAACATTTTCAAAAATCTTTTTCTTTTTGGTTGCGATTCGCTCTGCGCGTGAGCGAACGCGCGGAACGAATCAGCACCCCCCATTCGATGTACCGCACTGGATGCACGTTTTGCAGGTGCCTGTCTGGATCAGCATGCCGCCACAGACGCGGCACATGGTATCGGCATACACGCGCTTGGCGCTCTGCTCGCTTGCGGTCATAATCACAGGCAAGGGTGCGTCCATGCGGACATTCTGCCGCGACTCCGGTGTGGCTGGTTTTTCCGATGCGATTGCCACTTCTTTTGGCGGCGCCTTGATGCCAAGCTCATCAAGATCGGATTCCGACAAAAACCGCAGAGCCAGATACCGAAAG
>MHQR01000002.1 GCA_001820725.1 Candidatus Sungbacteria bacterium RIFCSPLOWO2_01_FULL_54_21
TCAACCACTCACGCACGCCTCCTTATTCCACACATCTTACAATAATCGACATGCCGGACGCCATATTGGGTCCGGCATTCTCGTGTGCGCCATAAGCGGGCTATCCTCTTTAGGAGGTAGCCGGCGGCGCTTGCTCTGATGAGGGCTTTTCTTCTTCCTGGGTTTGGCCATGGCCTTCGCGGACCATGCCGAGCGACATGCGATGGTCTTTGGGATCTATGAGAAGGATGCGCAGGTCGCGCGTCTCGCCCTGTTTCAATTCTTCCTGCATGCGCACGGGCGTGCCAAATTCGGAGATGTGAATCAGTCCCTGGATTTGGGGCTCGATCTCGGCAAACGCGCCAAACGTGGTAAAGCGCGTGATTTTGGCCTTTATGGTATCGCCTTTTTTGTACTGCTCGGCGATTTTGACCCACGGGTCTTCTTTGAGCGCTTTGAGAGAAAGGGCGATTTTACCGTTCTGCAGATCAATGATCTTTGCTTTTACTTTGTCGCCGGGCTTCAACACGGCGCGGGGGTCTTCAATGAGCGTCCAATCAATTTCTGAAATGTGAATCAGGCCTTCAAGCGTATCGCCAAAGCGCACAAATGCGCCAAAGTCCACGACGCCCGTCACTTCCCCTTCCACGATGTCGCCTGCCGCGAATTTGGCCAATGCAGCACGGGATTCCTCGCTCGCCACGCCCTTTTCGCTGAAAATGAGTTTCTGCTCCTGGGGGTCTATGTCAATGACCTTGACGCGCAGTATAGTCCCTGCCAATTTCTGCAGTTCTTGCAGAATACGCTCTTTGTCCCCTCCTTCCACGCGGGGGTAATTTTTTATTGAAAGCTGGGACGCGGGCAAAAATCCTTTGACGCCTTCCAGGTCCATGATGAGACCCCCTCGGTTCGCCTCGATCACTTTTATTTCCACGGCTTCGCCGCTATCGCGCAGTTGCTTGAGTTTGACCCAGCGTTTTTCGTCGCCCGCTTCTTTCAAAGAGAGTTCAATGTATCCCTCGTCATTGTCGGATTCTACAATTTTTGCATTGATCGTGTCGCCGGGCACGAGCGGCTTGATGATGTCTTCCGCGGCTTTGTATTCGCGGCCATAGACGATGCCCACGCCGCGGATGCCCAGATCAATAAAAAGCACGCCGCCTTCCTTTTCTATGACCAAGCCCTCGGCGATCTCGCCTGGTCTAGGCACGGCAACGCCGCCGCTTTTGAGCAGGGTTTCCATGGGGTGGCGTTTTTGCAGAACCGCAGAGGCAGTGGATTCGGCATTGTCTGCTTGCCGATCAGCCGTAGCCGTTGCCTCGTCGGCGGCAGATGCCGCCGCGTCCGTCGGTACCGAAAGTGTATCTTGTTCTACCATGTGAAACGAGTATATCCAATGAGTGGAAAAATGGCAAGGCGAGGTCCCTGAAAATATCCGCCGCTCCTTGTTCTTTGGGCGGGTACCTGCGATGATAAGACCGGTTCCCGCAACGCATGCGTTGCGCCATTTCCGTTATGTTGTGGCCCAAAAAACAAAGAGGCGCATGAATGACTGAATTATTTCTCTTTGGCCCTGCGATAACGGTATTGGGAGTATGTTCCGTGCTCGCGTGTTTGAGAATCCCCTATCGGTTATTGCGGCATCTCAATCGGTGGCTTGTGGCGCTCATGGCGTTGGTCATTATGTGGGCGTTGTTTACGGGCGGGATGATAGCGTATTTTTTTCTGCGCCCGGCGCCGCCAATTTTGTATCCCATGATCGGCTGGAGTTTGCTCAAGACGTTCGCCATGGGGGGCTTTGTGATCTGGGTCTCCTGCCGCGCGGAAAGGGAAGGCGGTGTCGTATACCGTAGTGTCTCATGAGCGCATTGTTCAAAAAGCCGCATATCCGCCGCGCACTCTGCTGGTGGACTTTTTTTATCAATACCGTATAGAGGTCATTGGCAAGTACGGTCTTTTTTTGCTATCATTTCCGTGTATGGTGATTACATGGTACGGACAGGCGTGTTTCAAAATACAGTCGGGCGACCTGGTGGTCGCCATTGATCCGTTTTCAAAAGAGATTGGCTTGACGCCGCCGCGCTGGAAGGCGGATGTGGTATTGGTAACGCACGGGCATTTTGACCACAATAATGCCGAGGCATTGGCTGGAGAGCCGTTTGTGATCACCGGACCCGGCGAATGTGAAGTAAAAGGAGTGACCGTGCGCGGGATTTCCACATATCACGACAAAGCACAGGGCAAGGAGCGCGGCTTGAATACCATATATAGGATAGAGATGGAGGGTATTTCCCTGCTCCACATGGGCGATTTTGGCGAAGAGAAAGTACGCGAGGAGACCCTGGAAGAAATTGGCGATGTGGACGTGCTGATGATACCCGTGGGGGGGACCTACACGATTACGGGCGCGGAAGCCGCGAAAATAACCAAGCAGATTGAACCCGCATTTGTCATACCCATGCACTACAAACTGCCTGGGGTAAAAGCAAATCTGGAAAGTGCGGAGCAATTTTTGAAAGAAATGGGAGCGACAAAAACCGAACCGGCGGAAAAATTGACGCTCAAGAAAAAAGACATCCCCGAAGAAGGAAAAGCGACCGTCGTGGCGCTTAAGACGGCCTGACCGAGACATGAACGATTTTCTCGCCAAAATTCACGCATTGTCCGAAGACGCGCGCAAAATACTCGCTGGCATTTCGGTGGTGGTACTTGGGCTTGGATTTTTTGGCGTATGGTCATCGTTTATGTCTAGCCGGCTGGTAACACTCAATGCGCCTGCGGTTCCGCAGGAAAAACCGATTGGTCTGACTTCTCCTGCCGTGGCGCACGACGCTTCGGGCTCGTCGCCCGTCGCGCGCCAGGAGCCGGTGTCGCCTGCGGCGGGCATTGTGGGGAGTATCGCCGATGCGGAAAAATTCTTCGCGCGGTCAAAAAGCGAGAGTATGATGGGAGGCATAGGCACTTTTTTTGCATCCATTGGAACCGCCCTTGCGGCCGTGGCAGACGCGGTATATATGAAAGTGGCGCCGTGGGTGCCGCCGTATCTTTAATAATGGTTGTAGGAATTAGCTTGTAGGTTGCAGGATGCAAAGCACGTTTCCTACAAGCTACAAGCTACAAGCTAATTTGTATGGCTGAT
The DNA here is from genome assembly GCA_001820725.1 of Candidatus Sungbacteria bacterium RIFCSPLOWO2_01_FULL_54_21. Classification (GTDB taxonomy): domain Bacteria; phylum Patescibacteriota; class Minisyncoccia; order Sungbacterales; family HO2-52-23; genus WO2-54-10. Next base: position 3,119 of record MHQR01000002.1, read on the forward strand.
ATCGGAAAAATACAACGGCGGGAAATCGTGGACGAAATGCGCGAGTCATATCTGGACTACGCCATGTCCGTGATCGTGTCGCGCGCGCTTCCTGATGTGCGCGACGGGCTCAAGCCCGTGCACCGCAGGATTTTGTACGCGATGCACGAAATGGGTTTGGGGCACAGCGCCAAGTACCGCAAATCAGCCGCCGTCGTCGGCGACGTGCTGGGGAAGTACCATCCGCACGGCGACACGGCAGTGTATGATTCGCTCGCGCGTATGGCGCAGGGTTTTTCCTTGCGCTACCCCCTGGTGGATGGCCAGGGAAATTTCGGATGCTTTACCAAAGATACAAAGGTGCAATTAACCGACGGACGGAGCATTGCGTTCGGCCAATTGTGCGAAGAGCACGCGCAGGGGAAAAAGAATTTTACGTTTACGGTTGCCAGCAAGAATGAAATCCAGATCGCAGAGATACGGCATCCACGGATAACGGGTAAGAATGCCGCGCTCGCGGAAGTCATCCTGGATAGCGGCGAGCGCATTCGCTGTACGCCTGATCATCGCTTTATGTTGCGCGATGGCACCTATAGGCAGGCGCAAGAGCTGAAATCAGGCGATGCGCTTATGCCGTTTTATACGCGTCGCTACGTAGGCCCTGACAAAAATCTCATAGGGTATGAAGAGCTCTATCAACCGGCGACTGCCGACGCGTGGGTATTTACACATCATCTCGCTGATGCGTGGAATCTTGCGCGTGGCATGTATGAAAAAGCACGGGGGCGCATCAGGCACCATGTGGATTTCAATAAGTACAATAATGACCCGACCAATATCCAACGCTTGCATTGGCGCGAACATTGGAAACTGCACTACGACGTGATGGCGGAAAAGCATGCCAACGATGCCGCATATCGGGAAAAAATCGCGCAGGGAAGAAAGGAATTCTGGAGCAAAGCCGAAAATCGCGAGCGCTATGCGGCACGCCTAACCGCGCGGAATAAGACGATGTGGCGCAGAGCCGACTATCGCGAGCGTATGCGCGCATTTTTGAGCAGGATGAATAAGGCGTATATCCAGGCGCATCCGGAAAAGCGGCAGGAGTTGAGCATACGAGCGACGAAAACCCTCAAGCGGTTGTGGCGCGATCCCGTTTCCGAGGCGCGCATGCGGGCGAATATCATCAAGGGAAATAAAAATCATACGCATAACAAAACGGGTCTTGTGAAGTTCCTTGCCGTATGCCGTTGGCTGTTGGCGCACGATCTTCCCATCGCCGAGACCCATTACAAGGATGCACGCCGCCGCGTCTATCCGTATGGCGCGGCAACGACATGGGCAACGGGTATTGCCAAATACTTCGGCGGCAATCCTGTGGCGGCAAAGGAGAGCGCGCTGAAAAACCATAAAGTACGCTCGGTGCGCGCGCTTGATGAGCGAGAAGACGTATACGATCTGACGATTGACGGTACGCACAACTTCGCGCTAGCGGCAGGAGTATTTGTCCACAATTCAATTGACGGCGATAGCCCGGCGGCTATGAGATATACGGAAAGCCGGATGACACGCGTAGCCGAAGAACTGCTCCAAAATATTGAAAAAGACACGGTGGATTTCCGCGAGAATTACGATGCCACGCGCAAAGAGCCGATCGTCCTGCCTGCGGCAGCGCCGAATCTGCTCCTCAACGGCACGCTGGGTATTGCCGTGGGTATGGCGACCAATATCCCGCCGCACAACTTGACCGAAGTGGCGGACGCGACAGCCGCCCTCATCAACCGTCCAGACACCAGCGTCGAAGAACTCATGGAATATGTGAAAGGCCCTGATTTTCCGACGGGCGGCGTTATTTATGATGAAAAGGAGATTCGCGCCGCGTATGCGTCAGGCAAAGGGGCGATTCTCGTTCGTGGCAAAGCCGAGATTGAGGATGGGCCGAAAAATGCGTCCCAGATCGTCATCACCGAGATCCCCTATCAAGTCAACAAATCAGAGATGATAGAGAAAATGGCGACTCTGGTGCAGGAAAAAATCGTGGAAGGCATCCGCGACATCCGCGACGAATCAGACCGCGACGGCCTGCGTATCGTGATCGAGCTCAAGCAGGACGCGCACCCCCAGAAAGTGCTCAATAATCTGTACAAGCATACTGATTTAGAAAAGACGTTCCACTTGAACATGCTCGCGCTCGTTGACGGCATTCAGCCCGTGGTGCTGTCGCTCAAGGATGTACTGGTGGAATTTATCAAGCACCGCGAAATCGTGGTCATGCGCCGGACAAAATTTGACTTGGCCCGCGCCAAGGAACGCATTCATATATTGGAGGGTCTGAAGCGTGCGCTTGATCACATTGACGCGGTCATTGCGACGATCAAAAAATCCGAAGATCGCGAAGACGCGCACGTAAATTTAGTAAAGAAATTCGACCTCTCCGACATCCAGGCCTCGGCCATCTTAGACATGCGCCTCTCGACCCTGGCGGGCTTGGAACGCCAGCGCATTGAAAATGAATTGAAAGAAAAACAGGCATTGGCGCGCTCGCTTGAAGTACTACTCAAAGACCCCCAAAAAATACGCGAGGTCGTGAAAAATGAACTTGCTGAAATCAAAGAAAAATACGGCGACGAGCGCAAGACCGCGGTAGTACGCTCCTCCCCCCGCGCCATGACGGACGAGGATCTCATCGCGGACGAAGAAGTGGTGGTCGTGCTCACGCGCGGCGGCTACATCAAGCGCGTAAAGCCCGAATCGTGGCGCGTGCAAAAGCGCGGCGGCAAAGGGCTGATCGGCATGGAGACCAAAGAAGAGGATACCGTGGATATGTTGCTGACATGCACGACGCACGCCTCACTCCTGTTCTTTACGGACACGGGCAAAGTGTATCAGGTGCCGGCGTACGACGTGCCCGAAGGCGCGCGCACGTCCAAAGGCAAAGCAATGTTCAATTTCCTGTCATTGGGCCAGACCGAGCACGTTACGTCTCTCCTTGCCGTGCCGAAAGCTAAAAAGAAAGAATCGTTTTATGTCGTGATGGTGACCAAAGAAGGCATCATCAAAAAAGTAGAAGCGGATTCGTTTGGCGCGGTGCGCAAAAACGGGCTGATTGCCATGGCGCTCCACGGCGGCGACGTACTGCGCTGGGCCAAGCTCACGAGCGGTAAGGACGAGATGATACTGGTGTCCAAAAAAGGACAGGCCATCCGCTTCCGCGAATCCGAGATCCGGCCCATGGGCCGCGCGGCGGCGGGCGTGCGCTCCATACGGCTCGGCAAGGGCGACGAGGTCGTCGGCATGGACGTGATAGAAAAGGAAAAAGTCAAAACGCAAAACTCAAAACTGCTCGTGATTATGGAGCATGGATACGGAAAACAGACCTCGTTGGGACAGTACAAAATACAAAAGCGCGGCGGCTCGGGCATCAAGACCGCGAAGGTAACGCCAAAGACCGGTGCCGTGGTCAGCGCCCAGATTGTGGGCGGTACAGCAGAGGAAATGATCGCGATCTCCCGCAAAGGCCAAGTCATCCGCACAGAGATCGGCGCCATCCCCTCGCTCTCGCGCTCCACCCAGGGCGTGCGCATCATGCGCCTGCCGGAGGGCGACGCGGTGGCCTCTATAACGACATTGTAGCGGCTACGCGCTGTTGACCAGTCCCTTTTTCGGCCTATACTTACATTATACTTAAGGCAGTGCGATAGGCCGGAAAGAACACTAGCGGTATAGTATGAAAAGATGCTCCAAGCAGAGCGTGCGCGCTTTACGAGCAGGCAATACGAAAAACTCGCGGAGTGGGGCGAGCGCGTGGCGCTGGTATTGTTTGGTTCGGTGGTAGTACAGCAGATCGTACAAGGAGTACCGCTTGCCGACAGTTCGGTAGTTATCGGAATTATTGCGACAGCCCTTGCCTACGGCTTGGCATATCGTTGGCTAAGCCATATGTCATAACGTGTAAGAATCACGAGCGTTATTTACGCTTTTCTTATAAGATAGAGCTAAAGCCGTCATGAAAGTGTAAACAACGCTAGGATATATTACACATAACGGTAAATCATTGTGAATGAATTTCTTTCAAACCCATTTCTCGCCGTTTATGTAACCGGGATGATCGTAATGCTGGGTCTCTTTCTCGCGACCAAATATCGCGAGCGGCACAGCAAATAACATCTCTAGCAAGGGAGACATGCGGTATTCTATGAATAAAACGGCTCACGTGAGCCGTTTTAGCGTACTTTCAATTTTCAAAACAATGTGATCTATCGCGTATTGCGGGGTATTTTCATTTCTGCGATAATGGAGACATACGATAGCGTCTCTTTTACCCTGTCTTTCTTATGACGACGGCGAACACATCAAGAGGAAATAACTTTCTGGAGCCCGCCGCGATCGTGACAGGATTCGGGTTGCGGCGCGGGGATCATGCGGCGGATTTCGGCGCAGGGCACGGGTTTTTTGCGTTGGCCATGGCCCGCGCCACAGGCCGCGAGGGCAAAGTGTGGGCTGTGGACGTTCAGAAATCTGCGCTGGACATAGTGCGCTCGCGCGCCATGGCAGAGCACATGCTCAATCTGGAGTATTTGTGCGCTGACCTTGAAGAGTCGGGCTCATCAGGCCTGCCCGAGCGCTTTATGGATTTCGTGCTCATCGGCAATATGCTGTTTCAGGCAGAACAACGGGGCGAAATACTGCGGGAAGCATGGCGGTGCTTGCGTTCAGGGGGGCGGCTTGCGATGATTGAGTGGGATGTACCGCTCCCGACGTTGCGCGACGTTTCGGAGCAGGGCACATCTGGGACAATGTCCGAAGGTACCGTGCGCTCAACGGCGAGCAACATCGGGAGCGGGACACAGGGACGGGGCACAACGGGAGATGGTGTCTTGCTTTCAACAAACCGCAACATCGGGAGCGGGACGCTCGGCCCGCCGGCGGCACAGCGACTCAAAAAACAAGATGCCAAAGCGCTGGCTACGGGCGCGGGATTTGAACTTGACCGCGAATTTTCCGCAGGCCCACATCACTATGGATTACTTTTTGTGAAAAAATAAACGCATCATGTCCAGATTTTTGTACATTGCCGCAGGCATTGCCGGGATTCTGCTCCTGGTGCTCATCATTGCTGTCGCGGGGTTCGGGCGCAAGGAAGCAGAACCGGAGCCCGCGACCCTAGAATTTTGGGGCGTGCAGGATGATGCCGAAGTATGGCGCGACGTTATCGCCTTATTCCGCAAGGACTATCCGCACATACTGGTTAACTACAAGCGATATCCGGCTGATACCTACGAGGAAACGCTGGTCAACCGACTTGCCGAAGGCAAGAGTCCTGATCTTTTTCTCATGCCCGACACATGGCTCATAAAACATCGCGACAAAATATTTCCTCTGCCCAAGGCATCTAATCCCCTCTCGGCGGCAGATATGAAGCGCACGTTTGTGGATGATCCGGCCACGCGGCTGGTAACCGGCGATGGCGATTTGTTGGGATTGCCCATGTTTGTTGACTCTCTCGTCCTTTTTTATAACAAGGATATGTTTGAGGGCGCGGGCATTGCCGAGCCGCCTGGGACTTGGGACGCGGCCGCGGAAATATCCCAGCGCATGGCGCGAGTTTCTCCGGGAGGCGACATCACCCGCGCTGGCCTGGCCTTGGGGAGCGCCAAAAATGTGGATCACGCGCTTGAAATCGTAAGTGCGCTTATTCTCCAACGGGGCAATGCGATTGTGCGCGCGAACAAGAGTGTGGAACTAGACGGACGGGCGGATGCGGCGCTGGCGCTCTTTGCGTCTTTTGCCGATTCGCGGCACAAGAATTTTACCTGGACCAGCAGGATGCCCGCCTCGCTTGATGCGTTTTCTGCAGGACAGGCCGCCATGGCCATTGGCTTTGCCGAGGATATGCCGCGTATCAGGGCGAAAAACCCGCACTTGCAATTCGGCGTAGCGCCCTTGCCGCAATTTGCAGGCGATAGCGCTGGACGTACGCTCGGCCGATACTTGTTCCCCGCGGTCTCTCGTTTGTCCAAAAACGGCAGTGCGGCCTGGCAGTTTATATTCTATATTACGGGTAAAGAAGCATCCGCCGTGTATCATGAGGAAAGCGGCAGGCCGGTCGCGCGCCGCGATCTGATAAGCGCGGGCGCGGGCAATGAGGTTGACGATGTGTTTTTCCGCGCGTCCCTCGCGGCGCGCTCGTGGCCCATGCCGGATGAGCAGGCGGCCCGCAGTGTATTTACCGAAACATTGGACGCGATTGCGGCGCGCACGCTGACGCCCGCCCAGGCCGTGGGCTGGCTCTCCAGCCGTTTGTTCCAAATCATGCCATGATCCAACCTCATTCACTATCGAGGTTAAACCTCGTTAACAACTATCGAGGTTTAACCTCGATAGTGGCAACGATAGTGATCTTAAGCGTACTTGTGGCTGTTTTGGTGTTGCCGTCTATCGCGCACGCGGCAGGTGGAGACGGGTGGCAGGGTTTGGTACCCTCATGCGGGGGCACGCCGACCGAACAGCCGGGTGAAGGTGGGAGCACTGTCCGCACCTATACCCCCTGCGACACATGCCATTTGGTGGCGTTGATAAAAAACCTCCTTGATTTTGTGTGGAAGTACGTCGCGCTGACGGGCGTGGCGCTTATGCTCATGATCGGCGGATTCCAAATGGTTGTAGGGGGGATTTCAGGATCCGCAACGGGGCACCAAAAAGGGCTGGGCACTATAAAAAATGCCTTTATCGGCCTTGCCATCGTCTTTTTCGCATGGCTCGCGATTGATACGGTTATCAAATTCGTCGCCCAACAGTCATTGACGAGCGGGACTCCGGCCGTTCCTTTCCTCGGAAGCAATCGCGGTGGGAGCGCGGCCACCGATGATTTTGGAAGTACGCCATCTCCGCAGATGGGATTTGGCCCGTGGAATCAGCTCAAATGTACGAAGCTGAAGCCCGTGGAGGTCACCACCAGGCCGCCGCCCAAAACCGCCGCGCCACAATCTGTGGCGCAAGCATTTGGCTCCGGGTGCGCGTGTCAAACCAGTCCTGCCGCCGTTGCTCAAGCTACCTTTGGTAGTGGCGCTTGCGAGGGAATAAACACCTGTCATCCTTTGATACGGCAAAATTTAGAAAATGCTGCGCGCAATCCCGAGGGTGAAGCATTAAACGTGCCCATAGGAGGTGACGTATGCGTTGACAGACGTCTCTCCGCGTTCTCTGCTCCGATTCAAGAAGTAGTAACCCGTTATAACCTTGACCCTGAATATTTCCAGGCATTTCTCATGACTGAATCCAGGGGGAACCCTTCGGCGGTGAGTCCAAAACAAGCGTATGGGATAGGTCAACTCCTTGTCCCCACTGCTCGCGGCATCCCCGAGTTTCGGTCCCAATTGGCGGGCATGACCGACCAACAGGTTGCGAACTGGCTTCTTGTTGGCGATAATGGCGTGAGGGCATCGGGCGCTTATTTGCGCGGTTGTCTAAATCGGTTTGGAGAAAATCGTCGACGTGCGGAAGCATGCTACAATGGAGGGCCAGGAGCCAATGCGCCGAGTGTGCACTGTAACGGACAAACCACAAATGTCATGCGGTGGGAGTGCCCCTATGATAGTTTCCAACCCAATGGCACCACGTGCTGGGGTACCGACGGCGTAGGGTGTCGGCGTAACATCGGATTTCAGGAAACGCGTAATTATGGCGCGATTATACAGCGTTTTGAAAGCCAGATCGAGCAAGGTACATGCAGGCCCATGGCAACACCTATATGACAAAACGTATCTTCTCCCGCCGTTTGTGGAAAACCTTCTTGATACGTGGATATATTTTGCATACACTGGTATCAGCGAGTCCTGTTTTTGCCCAGACCCTCACGGATCGTATCCCCAACCCGATTGCGGCAAAGAGTTTCCCCTGTCTCGTCAAAGCGTTGAGCGAGGCGGCGATCACGATTGTGGTGCCTATTGCGATCGTGGCGATCATTTTTGCCGGACTCAAGTTCATTATTGCCGGCGCGCAGGGAAACGAGGGCGGGATCAAGCAGGCGCGGACGATGCTGTTCTGGATCATTATCGGGACTGCCGTGGTTGTAGGGTCATTCGTGCTTGCAGAGGCCGCAATCAGCTTTTTCGGGGCGACCGCCGGTCCGCTTGCGTGCTAATCGGGAATATGCTATATATTGGATCATCCATTTCATATTGACTTCAGCGAAAGGTCGAGTATATTCTTGTAGAAAACGGAGCAATTATGTCCACTTTTCTTAAACAAACGTATCGCGTCGCGACTGTCGCCGGGCTTTCCCTTTTGCCAGTCATAGCGCTGGCCCAGGGCAATTTCCAGAACCTCGTAGGACTCGCCGAGTCAGCGCTTGACATCATCAATATCGTGTTGGTGATCGTGTTCGTCATCGCGATCCTCGTGTTTGCCTGGGGTATTGTGAAATACATCTCGGCGTCAGGAGATCCGGCCAAGGTGAAGGAAGCACGCGGATTCCTCTGGTGGGGCATCCTCGGTGTCTTCGTCCTTGCGGCGATGTTCGGCCTCGTCCAGTTCATCGGCAATTCGCTGGGTATTGACACCTCGGGTGGTGGCACCCTTGAGCCCCCCGGTGTTACGCGCCCCCCCGCTCCGTAGTAGATTCCCTATTTGTTAAAAGTCCTGTATAGAGATATATGGGGCTTCCCATACTAGAAATGAAAAAAAATATCTCTTTTGTTGCGTCAGCGCTTCTTGCGGCATTCCCGCTGGCGGTTGCGGCGCAGGGACTCAATAACATACTCCGGCTAGCTGAAACAGCTGTGGAAATCGTGGACATCGGGATCCTCATCGTCTTTACGATTGCCGTCCTCGTTTTTGGCTGGGGCATCGTGAAGTATCTCACTGCGGCAGGCGACGCCACAAAATTAGCGGCGGCACGCGGATTCCTTTGGTGGGGCATCCTCGGTGTGTTCGTGCTTGCCGCCATGTATGGGCTCGTGCTCTTCGTCGCAGATGCGCTCGGCATCGACGATGTCGGCGGCGGCGCCATCCAGCCGCCGGAAGTAAGGCGATAAACCACCCCGGTCGCCGATACGAAAGGTGGGGATAATGCTTTTGCGTTATCCCTGCTTTTTGTTATGCTTTGAGTAAGCAAGGCCATGAAATCTATACAATACTTCTCCAAAAGAATCGCCGTTCTCGCACTGGTGTCTTTTGTATTGCCCATGATGGCGCATGCACAACTGACGAAAACGGAGGGAATAATCACCAAAAGCACGGGGATTCTCAACACAATCGTGGTCATCGTCTTCACGCTTGCGCTCATCGTGTTCGCCTGGGGCATTGTCAAATACCTGAATG
>MHQR01000003.1 GCA_001820725.1 Candidatus Sungbacteria bacterium RIFCSPLOWO2_01_FULL_54_21
TACATAATGCCCGACATGCCAGTCAAGATGCACATAAATTGAGCCGTCGGGGGCGAGGAGACGCTTCATCAGTTGCAGGCGCGGGTAGAGCATGTCTAAATAACTGTCCGTGCCGCCAGCCCAAGTGTCTTTGTACGCGAGCCGTTCAATCACGCTCGGCTCTTTAGTGAGTTCTATTCCATCGCCATTGCCCAGCTTTATTTTGTGCGAATAGTCCGCCTTAGAGTCAAACGGCGGGTCAATGTAAATGAGGTTGATTTTGCCTTCGTAGCCCTGATTCAAAAGCGCCTGCATCGCGAGCAAATTGTCGCCCCAGATGAGGCGGTTCATTTTTTGCTTGCTCCCACACCAAAATTTTTGGTGTGGGAGCTTGTCCAGTTCCTCCTCGCCCAAAAGCTTATCCTGAAAAAACATCGGTAACTGCCCGGCGGTTTCCGGGTTCGGGATCACCACCTCGGCGGTCTGAAATTCAATGTCTTTGGGATTGGGCGCGCGCCGGGGCTTTGAGTCCCACACAATTCGCGCCGAATCCTTTTTGCGATGTATGCCGTTATTGTTCATAATTTCATTATACACACATTCAGCATGCCGTCTGCTCTCCCCAATTCGGACCCGCTTTGGCGTCCACGACCAGAGGCACGGAAAGGGACGCGGCGCTCTCCATTATTTTTTTGATTGCGGGATGCGCCGTTGCCAGTTTTTCTTTTTTAATCTCAAACACCAGCTCGTCGTGCACCTGCAAAAGCATGGCAATATCCTGCTCAAGCCCTTCTTTTCTTATCCACCCGTCCACGGCAATCAGCGCCATTTTTATGATGTCACCCGTGGCCGTGCCTTGTATGGGCATGTTGACGGCCATGCGTTCTGCCTCGGCCCGCGCGCGGGGATTGGATGAGAGAATTTCAGGAATATATCGCCGGCGGCCAAAGAGCGTCTCCACATATCCCCGCTCGCGCGCGAACTGCTTTGTGCGTTCTATAAATTCGCGGATGCCGGAAAATTCTCGGAAGTACTCACGGATGAATTTTTTTGCTTCCTCCTTGTCCATGCCTGCTGATTCTGCCAGCGCATTGGGACCCATGCCGTAGAGTACGCCGAAATTCAGCGTCTTTGCGGCGCGCCGCAATGCCGGCGTCACTGCCGCGGGAGACGCTTTGTATATCTCGGCGGCGGTAATGGTATGAATATCCATTCCTTTGCGGAACGCCGCAATCATTTTCTCGTCCTCTGCCATGTGCGCGGCCACCCGAAGCTCAATCTGCGAATAGTCGAACGAGACAAGGGAGAATCCTCCTTTGGCAATGAATGCCTTGCGGATCTCGCGCCCGGTTTCAGACATGACCGGAATATTCTGCAGATTTGGATTGACCGAGGAAAGCCGTCCGGTTGCCGCCCCTGTTTGATTGAACGTCGTGTGCACGCGGCCAGTAGCCGGATCCGCGAGTTCCGGCAATACGTCTATATAGGTGGATTTCAACTTTGAAAGTTCCCGATACCGCAGGAGGTGTTCTATGATGGGGTGCTCGGCGCGTAATTTTACGAGCTCGGATTCGCGCGTGGATGTCACTCCGCCTTTGTCGGTCTTGCGCAGGCCATGGGCGCTGATATTCAATTTTTTAAAGAGAACGCGCGACAATTGCGACGGCGAATTGATGTTGAACTCTTCCCCTGCGGCTGTAGAGATATACTTGATAAGCCCTTTGATTTCTTTCCCTGTTTTTTCTCCCAAGTTCCGCAGAAAAGCCCGATCAAGCAAAATACCTCGATCTTCCATGCGGGCGAGGATGGGCGCAAGAGGTATTTCTATGTCGTCAAAAATGCGACGCAGATTTCCCTGCTTCAATTTTTCCTCAAGCGAGCGCGAGACCGTGAAAAAATAGGGAAGTCCTGCGCTAACGCCCGCAATCATTTCTCCCCGCTCTCGACTGACGATACCAGCATATGAAAAGTCGCGCGTGGGCAGATGTGCCAGATACGCAGCGAGCAGAATATCAAAAGATACGTCTGGCAACTGGATGCCGTGCTCGCGAAACAAGCGGATGAGAGCCTTCGCGTCATACGCCGCGATATTCTTGTTTCCTTCAAAAAACTTTCGCGCTGCAGGCGTGCGTAGTATCGGCAAGGTAATTTCATGCGCTTGGCCGCTCTCTTCGCCCACAATGTAGAGCGCCGCGCCGTCGCGGACAAGCCCGATGGTATGATCTTTTTCCGCGCGGACAAAAGCGTCCCACTTGGCGGATGAATCAATGCGCGGCGTCTCTGAAAACAGAGACGCCGCGCACGGTCCCACTGTCGAAGTTACGGCTTGCTCAGTGGCATGGCGCATTGGGGACATTGTCCCATGGGTGCCATGCTGAGCAATGTCGGGCAACACCGGTAGCGGTACATCCAGCCGCTTGATCAAACTTGCGAATCCGAATTTTGCCAACAACTCCCTGATCTCGCCATTTCCCGCGCTCCCGCGCCACGCGAGGTCTTCGAGCGCGAACGTAATCGGCACGTCCAGCCGAATAGTCGCAAGCTCCCGCGATAGTCGTGCATCCTCTTCCCCTTCGCGCAGACGTTGGGCAACGCTGGTGCTCACTTTTACATCTTTTTTCTTGAGCGCTTTGTAGATGCCATCAATAGATCCGAACCGCTTGATCAATTCTGACGCGGTTTTTTCGCCAATACCTTTGACGCCCGCGATATTGTCCGAGGGATCCCCTTTCATCCCTTTGTAGTCAATCACCCGCGCAGGCGGGAATCCGTACCGCTCTTCCACGGCCGCCGCGTCATAGATCACGGTGTCGGAAATTCCCTTGCGCATGGCGTATACTTTTACGCGCGGGCCGACCAACTGCAGGGCATCCATGTCGCCGGTGACAATAATGGTCTCTATATTCTTTTCCTTTTTCATGCGCTCGACAATCGTACCCACAATGTCGTCCGCTTCATACCCTTCTTTCAAAAACACGGAGATGCGAAATGCCTCCAGCACTTCGCGCACGCGTCCGAACTGGCTTGCAAGATCGTTCGGCGTCCCTGGCCGTTGCGCCTTGTACCGCTCGTATGCTACATGCCGAAACGTCGGCCCGGGCAAATCAAAAGCCGCGGCAATGTAGTCCGGTTTCAATTCTTTCAAAATACGCATGAGGATGGACGTAAATCCATACACCGCATGCAGGGGTTCCCCGCCCGGCCCCGTAAGCAAAGGCAGCGCGTGGTAGGCGCGATGGATAATGGCGTGGGAATCAATGAGAATGAGTTTTTTCATCACGGCAAGGAATTATTATCTTATCCCTTCCTTTCTATTGAAGTTTCTATTGGAGTCTCACTTCAATAGCTTGATGAGGATGAATATTTTTAAACACCTTTTTCATACCCGCGCAATAGCACGATTATGGCACGAATCAGAGAAAATAAAAACCGCAGTTGCAAAACAAAGCTACTGGCAAACGGCATAAAACAACGGCCTTGATGCAAAGCATCAAGGCCGTTTCTCACGCGGTTACGATCTTAATAGAACCTCACCGAATTGCCGATCATCGTCCCTACCGGCTCGCCCATTGCAAACCGATGGATTACATCGCCTTCAGATCCCGCAATTGCCACTCTCATACCCATCGCAAAACACCGCACCGCTTCAGAAAGCTTTTTCGCCATTCCGCGCCGCAACCACGGATCGGTCAAGGCCGTCCGCGGATCAATCTCCGCATACTGACGAACATCGAGATTGCATACGGGATCTTTCTCATACACACCGCCAACTCCCGTAAGGAAAAGTATTGCATCCGCTCGTATCAATCGGGCAATCTCACATGCAAGAGCATCATTCTCGCTCCTGCCATACCCAGCATCTAATGTCATGTCGTTTTCATTGAGAATGGGCACAACCCCACACCTTTCATAATCCCATATCGCAGAACGAATCATCTCCTTCTCCTCATCATCCATGCGGCTGGCACGGGACGCAAGGATATAGGATATCTCTTTCCCGTGCTCCCCGAAGGCATCACCCCACCCCTTAAGCAGATACCGTGTGCCAATGCCTGCCCATTCTTCCCTCCTGCCGAGCGGGAAGGTCAATAGGCTTCCTTTGAAGTTCTCCTGTCCTGCTCGTGCCGCGCCCGAGCTGATTAGCGCACTTAAAGTACCCTGCGTCTCCGCGGCAACCACTTGTCTGGCGATATGTCCGAAGCGAGTCGTAAGATGAAGTCCTCCTATACCCCACACTCCTGGATACAGCGCTCCAGTACCGCACTTGATCACAAGACGGGTCGCTTGTTTGCAATGAGACATCTCTTTTCCCCATGTTGTAAAAGAACGTACGCGCGTGTAGACGCCAAGAAGCGAATTGCTTCTTGGCGGGAGGATACCGATATTTTTGATATGCTCCGGTCAAAAAGAAAACCGCCCATGAGGTCGGGGCGGTTACAAGAGTCTGGTAAGATGTCTATGTGGTCGAACTTAATACGCGAAAACGCCGCTCCCCAACCATGGTCGGCTCGGGCGGCACTACCAATTGAATTTTCTGCCTATAAACCATCGCCAGCCAACCTATCATAGAGCGTGCGGTCGTGTCAAGCCGCTACGAAGTGCTTTTGAGAATCCTTCCATCGTGATACGCCGCTCGCGAGGTTGTGCGCCATGGAAAAATTCCAGCCATAGCGCATCTCGTGGAATTGTCTTGCGCATGCGTTCCGGCCATTCGATGAGGACTATGGTCTCGGGATCTTTGAGAATTTCCGTGAGGCCAAGCGGGGTAATGTCTTTGGGAGACGTGATGCGGTAGCAGTCAATGTGTACGAGACGGCGAAAACTTCCTTTTTTCAAAGGATATATTTTCATCAAAACAAACGTGGGGCTCAAGACGCGCTCGGTGACACCGAGCGCCCGCGCAAATCCTTGCGCAAATGTCGTCTTGCCCGCGCCAAGTTCGCCTTGCAAACCGACGACAACGGCGCGGCGGCGAGAAGTTGCCGCAATCGTCTCTGCAAGCATTTTCGCCATCTCCTGCGTCTCTGCACTGCTCCGTGTTTCAATCCTTATCGCGCTTTTCTTCTCTTTTCGAGACATAGTCAATAATTTTTTCCCAATCAAGATCGCCCTTCGCATAAAAAAGATCTACAATATTTTTCTGTCATTTCGTTGATTTTCCGGATATATAGTTCCTTAAAAGCGTCGTCACGTTTTTTCGCCTCTTTGTCCATCGGCTGTATGATTTTCTTATAGAGCAAAACATCTCCTGAAATCAATTCCCAAAATGACTGTCCGCATAGCTTATAATAATTCATGGCGGCAATAGACGTCGTGCCTGAACCGAGAAAAGGACCGAGAACGACATCTCCTGGTTGGGTAAAAAGTTTTATAAACCACGACGGCAACTCTTTGGGAAATACCGCACTATGCTGTCTATTCGATGTCTCGGTCGCCATCGCGAGAACATTGCTGGGATAGGCCATACCGCGCCCCACCCAGCGCGAGATATTTTTTCCGAATCCGCTACCAACCCGTGAATTATCTCTTCGTTTATCGGTTTCGCTCAAATGTTTCAGACGCGTCTTCGCCCACCCACCCATAGGAACCATCACCGCATCTTGATACATATTGAACTTCGTATTTTTATTGAACTGCAAAAGACGCTCCCATGCATCGCGGAAACGATTCGGCCACTTGCCCGGGTAGCAGTTTTTTTGTGCCAGATGAATTCCTCGGTCCACAGCCAACCCTGTTTTCGCATCTGCAAGACAAGTTCCATAACGTAGGTATGCCGTTCCCCATCCATAGCTTTTTCTTTGATATTGAGGATAAAGGTTCCGTCGCGTTTGAGGACGCGGAGTAGTTGTCCGCTTATGGGCAAAAACCATTCAACATACTCGTCGGGGCTGATACCGCCATAGGTACTTTTTCTTTGATCAGCATACGGAGGAGATGTAACGATAAGATCTATGCTTTCGCTCGGCATCTCTTTCAGAACAGTAAGGCAGTCGCCAAGAATAATATCGGTTTTTACTCTGATTTTTGAAGTGAATAGATTGTTCTTCTCTATGGTCTTGAGGGTCATAGCTATACCCTACCTTTTTTGCGCGGACATGATAAGACCCGATCCAACGTGTGTTGGAACGGGTCTAGTTTGTCCGTAGACATCTCCCTTTTGCTTATTTGCACCCGTAGCGCAGATCGCCACGCCTTCCCCCGACACCGTATCCGCAACGGGTCGTGGCGCGTCCCTGAAACGGGACAAACGGCGTGCCGTTCATCACGCGGTCTGGGCCGCGCGAGATACCTGCCGCGGTGCGCTCGGCTTCTTCCTGTGTTATCTCGCGGCCGCTTTTCAATTCGCGGTATTCAACATTATTGCATACCGCTTGAATCGCCTCGGCGACCGCGCTTTTCCGCGCGCTGTCCGGGCCCGGATGCGTCTCGTATACAAACGGCACGCGTCCGAACTGGCGAGTCGTGCTTCCTCCGGAGTTGCCGTAATACTTCTTGCCTTCTCCGGAGGCGACGGGTTTGTATGTCTCAAGACGGATGAGATGCGCCGTTACTTTGAAAAAGCGCACACTCTGATCGGAACCGGTAGACGTGCGTAGATCCAATCGGAATATATGCGCAGGCGTGTACGCCCGCCCCGCTTCCGGCGGCCGCATTGTGCGCTGGAGTCCGCAATGACGGAGTTCTTCCGTAATCACGTTATCAACCGTCTCGAGATCACGGGACCGTCCGAGGTCAACCCATACTGTATTAGCGAGTTGGCCTTCGGAAAGGTTTTGCCACTGCCGTGGGGTGTACACTTTTTGTATCACCCGTGGCTGGCACCCGCTTAACAGCAACGCCGCAAGCAGGCCAATCACAAAAACGAGAAGCTCGAAATTTCTTGGATACTGCACGACTACTACCCTCCGAAAATAGTTGTTCGTAAACGAAAGAGCATATTTTTATATTATAGACCATATTCAATAAAAAAGCAAGCATCTTGCTTGGCCGCCTAATGGAGGTAAAAGTTTTCCCCATACCGTATTGACAAACCGCCTGTACGCGCTACGAATGGAGCACTATGGGACTCATGGACGAGATACAGAAAGCGCGTGATCTCCTCACCGGAGCCGAGCATGTAGCGATTCTCTTGCCCGCGCACCCCACACTCGATGCTCTGGCCGCCGCCGAAGTGATCGCCCGCGTGCTTGCAGGCCATGGAAAATACGTCGGCTTTCTGCCTAGCGTCGCGGCGGATGTCTCTTCCTTGCCCCCCGCATTTGACCGCGTGAAGCATCCCCTTCCTCTCATCCGCGAGCGCATCATCGCGATAGACACAACGCAGGCGCCCATCGGGCAACTGCGCTATGAGAAACACGACAGCCGAATCGAAATTATACTCTCTCCTAAATCCGGCGCCATCCGCGAGGACACCTTTTCGTTCCGCGACGGCAAGATACAGTGCGATGCGCTGATCGCGATCGCAGTGCCTGACATTGAAGAAATATCTATTGAGGCGATGGACCTCACGCCACAATTTTTCACCGAGACGCCCATCGTCAACATCGGCAATGCCGAAGGCCACAAGGATTATGGCGAGGCCAATCTCCTGTCGCCGACCGCGGGGTCGCTATCAGAGATCGCCAGCGCCTGTATTACCCAGATCGACAGCGCACAGCCGGACACGGAGACGGCAACGCTTCTCCTCGCCGGACTCATACACAACACCCGCAATTTTGCGGTGCCGGTGCGCGTGGGCGCGCACCTGGCCGCCGCAGACCTGCTTGGACGCGGCGCAGATCAGCACGCGGCCGCAGGCATGGCGGGCATGGACAAGCCGCTCTCGCTTTCCCAGCTGATTGCCCGCGCCCAGGTGCGATCCAAAGAAACCGACGAGGGCCGCGTGCTGTGGTCATTCCTCACGGCAGAAGATTTTGAAAAAACGAGCCGTTCGGGCCAGGACGCGGGGGCGGTCATGGAAGCATTGCCCCGTTTTTCCCCGTCCCATGAGACGGCCATACTCCTCTGGCAGGATCCGCGTACGCGCGAAGTCCGCTCTATGATTTCTGCACCCCGTCACATACTCGCGGCTTTGGCAGAGCGCGAGTCAGGAGTATGGGGAAATCCCATTTTTGTGCCGCACACCGTGTTCACCAACTTCCTCGAAGCGGAAGAGCGTATCGGCGCGCTCTTGCGTGTCCCGCTCCCGAAATTGTCCGATGTTGCATAGGGCTGTCCCGCTCCCGACATTGCCTCTTCGCTCTGCGGCACGGTACAATGGAGAATAAGTTACGCGCTATGAAAACATCTCGCAATATCGGCAGCGGAACCTTCAACGAGGAAAAGTCAGATCGGCGCCTCAATCTCTTGCGGCGCAAAGACACCGAAGCGTCTACGCGCCTGCTCGCGCAAAAGTACGGCATCCCGTACGCGGACCTGGGCGTCCTGCCCGTGGAAATTGACGCGATCAAGATCGTGCTTGAAGCAGAGGCGCGTTCTGCCGAAGCGGCCGTGTTCCAGGTAATCGGCACCCGCCTGAAAATTGCGGTGCGCAATCCTGAAAAGTCAGAAACCAAAGCGCTCCTTGAGCGTCTCGCGCGCGTGCCCTACGCCTGCGATGTATTTCTTGCGTCCGGCTTTGGATTGGATCACGCGTGGGAGTTTTATAAAAAAGTGCCCGACACGCATGGGACGAGCGCCGGCACGATCGCACTTTCTCCTGCGCACCTCATCGCCATACAAAAAGAAATCTCTTCATTGCCTGACATTGCAAAGGCAGTTACAGAACGCGCATTCAAGAAAACGTCCGACACGCTGGAAGTAATTCTCGCTGGCGCCCTCGCGGTCGACGCCTCGGACGTGCACCTTGAACCGCAGGAACACACGGTGCGCCTGCGCATGCGCCTGGACGGCACGCTCCACGACATCGCTGAATTGCCGCCCAAGCTCTTTGCCCTACTATTGTCGCGCATCAAGCTTGTTTCAGAACTCAAGCTCAATATCCATGACCGCGCGCAGGACGGCAGATTTACCATCGGCCTTGCTCATGCGCCCGTTGAAGTCCGCACCTCTACATTGCCCGGACCGTACGGCGAAAACGTCGTGCTTCGTATTCTCAACCCCAAGACCATTGAAATCACCCTGCACGACCTGGGTATGTCGCCGTGGGTCGCGGCGGCTATGGAAAAAGAACTCAAAAGGCCTAATGGCCTGATTCTCACCACAGGGCCTACGGGGTCAGGAAAAACGACGACGCTGTACACATTTTTGCGCGCGATTCACGACCCCAGCATCAAAATCATCACCATTGAAGACCCGATTGAGTATCACCTGACCGGCATTGAGCAGACACAAGTTGATACAGAAAAAGGGTATGATTTTGCCAACGGTCTGCGCGCCATCGTGCGCCAGGACCCGGATGCCATACTCGTGGGAGAGATCCGCGACTTGGAAACCGCAGAAACCGCGATGCACGCGGCACTCACCGGCCATCTCGTGTTTTCAACCCTGCACACCAACGACGCGGCAGGCACCATCCCCCGCCTTATTGACCTGGGCGTACGACCGTCAATCATTGCGCCTGCAATCAATGTTGCTATGGGCCAGCGCTTGGTGCGAAAACTTTGTCCTGCGTGCCGCACGCCCGTAAACGATGGTCAATCGTTTACGCTCGCTGACGACGAGGCCGTGAAGAACGTGAAAAAAGAAGTGGCTGATTTTCCGAAAGAGACGCCTGTGCCGCCGGAGGCGGCATGGACCATATTCCGGCCGTCTCCCAAAGGGTGCCCTGCGTGCAGTGGCATTGGCTATAAGGGCCGCACCGGATTGTATGAAATTATTCTGGTCAACGACCGCGTAGAGCAGTTGATTCTTGCGAGCGCACCGGAATCGGACATACGAAAAGAAGCCGCCCTCCAAGGACAGATGACCATGCGCCAGGACGGGGTGCTGAAAGTTATCCAGGGAGTTACGGACATGGCGGAACTGGAGCGGATCGTGGGAGTATAACGTAAACGTGGAAAGTTTAAAGGTTTAAACGTTTAAACTTTGTAACTTTTAAACAGCAGACGGAAAAAGCCCTGAAGCCGTGGGCAATTGCCCCGCGAGTCCTCGCGGAGGATAGAATAGCTCCCAGGCACCTCCCAGACACTTTACCCGCAAGCGGGTAAATACCGGAATGCCCTGGTGTAGCCGTTCCCTTAAGGCCCCCGGTTAAGAAAGCCATAATTGCCCACGACTTCAAGGTTTCCGCTCCCGATGTTGCGTTTCATTTGACGGCACGGCACATTCTGGACAATGTCCCGTAGTGCGTCGTGCTCGGCAACGTCAGGCAATACCGGCATCGGAACAAGCCAATTATAACCGATTTATCGAATTATGTCAAATCAGGATCCGACAGCCGGAAAGGCCCGCATAGACGTCCAAGGACTCGACGCGGCGTTGCGCCCCCGCCAATGGCATGAGTTCGTCGGCCAGGAGCGCATCAAAAAAAACCTGCGCATTCTCGTGGACGCGGCGAAAGGACGCAGTGACCCCGTTGAGCACATCCTGTTGGGGGGCCCTGCCGGTCTTGGCAAGACCACGCTCGCGCATTTGATTGCGCGCGAGATGGATACCACCGTGCGCGTTACGTCCGGCCCTGCCATTGAGCGCGTAGGCGACCTTGCGGCACTCCTCACCAATCTACAGCCGCGGGAAATTCTTTTCATTGACGAGGTGCACCGCCTGTCCAAGCTGATTGAAGAGGTGTTGTATCCGGCCATGGAGTCGCGCGTGCTGGACATCATGATCGGCAAAGGCCCGTCAGCGCGGACGATTCAATTGGAACTTCCGCCGTTTACGCTGATTGCGGCAACCACGCGCATCGGCATGTTATCCTCGCCCTTGCGTTCCCGCTTTGGCAACACATTTAGGTTTGAATTTTACACGCCCGAAGAATTGGTGCGCATTCTGACGCGCTCGGCAAGCGTGCTTGGCGTTTCCATGGGCGCTGATGCGGCCGCGACACTCGCCCGCTCCTGCCGCGCCACGCCGCGCGTGGCCAATCGCCTGCTCAAGAGATGCCGCGATTGGGCGCAAGTGCACGGCAATACCGCTATCACTTCTGCGGTGGTATCACAGACGCTGGCCCTCATGGAAATTGACGCGCAGGGGCTGGAGCCCATGGATCGGCGCATTATGTCCGTCATCATTGAAAAATTTGCCGGAGGGCCGGTGGGATTACAGGCGCTTGCCGCGGCAAGCGCTGAAGAAGAGGAAACCATTGCCGAGGTCTACGAGCCGTACCTCATGCGCCTGGGATTCATTGAGCGTACGCCCCGAGGCCGCATGGTCACCGAACGCGCGTACGCTCACCTTGGCCTCGCCGCGCAGAGACCACAAACACTTTTGGGATAAACACCTTACCAATATGACCAAAGGTGACTACAAAGAAACTATGAACGAAAGCCGTCTCTGGCGATGCGACGAGTGCGAGAACGGTGGCGAGTTAGAGTCGTGGAGTTACGAAACTTTGGTTGCGAAGGGTGAACCAGTATGCCCATCCTGCGACACGGATATGGTTTTAATTCGGGATAGAATTAAGTAAAAAGATAGAAATGGAAAACAGTAATTGGAACAAAAGCCAAGAAAACGAGTTTAAGAAAGTCATCAAGAAGTTCTTTGATGATAAAATTAGCGATGCGCTTAAGGGGGCCGATGACCCGCTTCACATAGGAGACAGTCTTGCCGATCTTCTTAAAAACTCTGACGAAGATGTTTTAGAAATAATTACTCCGCGGGCAGTAAGAAAGTGGGCAAGTGCAAGGACGTTTCCGAAATGGCAACAGATACTCAAAGACCCGCAAATGATTGTTGAGCTTCGAGAAATAGGTAAAAGTATTGCCAACACAATGCGTCCATTGGCAGGCAATAATTTTGCATCGTGGGTGGCGACAATTTTGAATAAGTATCTCGAACAACAAGATATTCCGTTACAGGCGTTGACGAGTGGGAAGGTAAGAAATGCACTCGCTAAAGAATTTATACACAAAACTGGCAAGCGCGGTGTTCGGGATTACAAACCAGATATTGACATCGTTCTTGTGAGAATAGATTTGAGCAATAAACCAGTCGCGATCATCTCGGCAAAGACAACCCTTGCTGAAAGAATAATGCAAACCATATCATGGTCTCGTTACCTCAAAACCCCAATTTTGTTAGTAACGGCGTGGGAAACTTTTGAAAGCGGCACTAATCGCGAGCGCGTTCAAGAACTCGACGGGGTGTATGTGTGCAATACTAAAGTTAAGGAGTATGGAAATATAAAGCGTTTCTCAAAGATAGCCGAGGAC
>MHQR01000004.1 GCA_001820725.1 Candidatus Sungbacteria bacterium RIFCSPLOWO2_01_FULL_54_21
ACACCGACCCTAAAAAGGTCTTGGAAATCATTGCAACCGCGGAAAACCAAATCGCGAAGATTTTAGAGGAGATAAGGAAAGAGATATGAATGGTGAATGGATAGAAAAAAAGATATTTGATATTGCTACAAACCAGTTTCATAAATGGTATGGACTGGTCTCTGCGTTTTTATTGCTCGTGATAATATCCTTGTTAATTTATAAACTATTACCGGCAGGAGGAGTATCATTTACAAAATACGGTTTTGGGATGGCTGTCGTGGGCGCATTTATTTTTGTCGGATGGGCTTTTCATGTTTGGAAGTTTCCAAAAAGATCAAAGACGCGTCTTGGAGTTGCTATTGCCATCCAAGTTGAAGATTCAGAAGTTTATAAATTTCTGCAAAAAGATTTCCTTGTTCCGTTTAAAAACAAGATACAAGAGTTGAATTTACCGTTTGATGTTTTAATAATTAAAAGACATCAGGCAGAAAAAATTGAAACAGTGGATGACGCTCGGATGGTATTAAAAAAGACCCGAGCACATTTTTGTATTTGGGGCTCCATAAAAAAGAGGAAGAATGCTCCTACTGGAGAAAAGTATTTTTTCTCACTACACGGCATTGTTATTCATAAACCAATACAAGAAGTACAAAAAGTGCTTCTCAGGAAAGAATTCGATCAATTGCTTCCAAGCACCTTCGCATTTGAAGAACATTTACAGTTTGAAATTTTTGAATTTAGAACCAATCAAGCTGTTGCCGCACTTGATTATATAACAGGCCGCGCGGCCTTGCTTTCGGGTGATTTTAATACTGCTATTCAATTGCATGAGTCGCTATTCAATGCTATACAAGGTGGCCAGTCGTTTCCTGTCAGCAAGGATACTCTAAAAAATTTGCTCTCATTAGAATATGACCAAAAGGCAAGTTTCGAATTTTTTAACCCTTCCACAGAAAATTCATATATTAATAGCGTTAGAAAATCGCTCGAATATAATCAAGATAATTACGGAGCATTATTAAAACGAGCTATTGTTGAGTTTGATAATGGTAATGGGAATCCACAAACGGCGCTTAACACCATAAAAGAAGCTAAACATAGAGCTCCAGTTGGTGCTTACCATTGGTTATACAGCAAAGCCTTTTTAAATTTTTGGATCGAACAGTATGAAGACGCAATCAAGGACTGTGAAAAACTAAAAGAAAAAAGTTATGGAGGTGAAGAGATGACCGTCCAAGAAGTAATTAAGTTTAATGATGACTTACTAACGAAATTTGATAAACCACAGCTATACTATTGGCTCGGATTTGTCTGCATCGTAAAAAAGAAAAATTTATCTCTTGCCGATAAATATTTTCAAATATTTTTAGAAAAGGCGACCGATTCAACGAAGGATTTAAAAACTAGAGCCGAAAGCTATTTGTCGAGTATAAAAAAGGAGATCGGGTACTAATTTATATAAAAATGATAAATAACTGGCCAACAAAAAAATTAGGAAAGGTTTGCGACTTCCAAAACGGACTTTGGACTGGAAAGACGCCTCCTTTTGTTATGACCAAGGTTATCAGGAATACTAATTTCAAAAATAACGATGGAACTTTAAATTTTAATGATGTTGCAGAGATTGAAGTCGAAGAAAGGGCGCTACAAGCTAGGTTGCTGAAAAAAGGCGACTTAATTTTGGAGCGGTCGGGTGGCGGCCCAACTCAACCTGTTGGTCGCGTTGTTTATTTTGACGCAGATGGCAAATTCAGTTTTAGCAATTTTACTACACGAATTCGTGTGAGGAATTCAAAGGAGCTTGATAGCATATATCTTTGGCGATGTTTGAATTATCTATATCTTTCTGGAGTAACGGAAAAGATGCAAAAACAAACAACCGGCATTAGAAATTTGAATTTTTCTGAATATAAGGAACTCGAAATCCCGCTGCCGCCGATTGCGGAGCAGAAGAAAATTGTGGCGAGGTTGGAGGGGTTGCTGGGGAAGATTAAGGAGGCCAAGCGCTTGCGCGCCGAAGCCCAAGACGCCGCCCAAAACCTCCTCCCCGCCGAACTCCACCGCATCTTCACCCAACAACATCCTTACAAACTCCAGTTTGTAAGGATGTTGGGTAGAGAAAAACCCGCCTCCGTTAAAAACTACGGCGAGGCGCAGTGGGAAGAAAAAGAGTTGGGAGAAATTTGCGAATTGAACCCAAAAAAATCAGAAGTTAAAGATAAAGCAGATGACCTTTTTGTTTCTTTTGTTCCGATGTCCGCTGTTGATGAGTATCTGCAAATGATTACATCATCGCAAGAACGAAAGTTGGGCGAAGTAAGAAAGGGCTACACATATTTCAGGAATGGAGATGTTCTATTCGCAAAAATTACTCCGTGCATGGAAAATGGAAAAGTTGCTATCGCAAGAGATCTGAAAAACGGCATTGGGTTCGGCACCACAGAATTTCATGTGATCCGGGCAAGCAAAGAAGTTCTACCGGAATGGATTTATTATATTGTAGGACAGCCATCCTTTCGGGAAATTGCCAAAACCAGAATGACTGGAAGCGCGGGGCAAAAGCGTGTGCCAGTGCAATTTTTGGAAAAATTCAAAATCCCGCTTCCGCCCGTTGCAGAACAGAAAAAAATCGTGGCGAGGTTGGATTTGCTCTCCGAAAAAATCAAAAACCTGCGGGAATATCAAAAATCAACCGCTTCGGATTTCATTTCTTTAGAACAATCCATCCTATCCAAATCATTTAGCGGTTAATTATGGAAATTGAATCAAAACAAAAGACAGTCTTCGTTGGCATGTCTGGAGGCGTGGATTCCTCGGTGGCGGCGGCGCTTCTTGCGGAGCGCGGTTTTGACGTGGTGGGGATACACATTAAGATGTGGAGCGATCCTGCCATTCCCTGTAATTTCAAGGAAGACCGGTATGACGCGATGGCCGCGGCCGAGAAAATTGGCATTCCGTTTCAGACATGGGATTTGACCGAGGAATACCGCACGGCAGTCGTGGAGTATATGATCCACGAGTATGCGATGGGTCGGACGCCCAACCCCGATATTATGTGCAATCGGCATATAAAATTCGGGTTTTTTCTCAAGAAAGCGCTGGAACGGGGAGCGGATTATATTGCCACAGGGCATTACGTGAGAAAAACGCAAAACATAAAACACAAAACACAAAGCTTACGCACTGCGAAAGATACTAACAAAGACCAGTCATATTTCCTCTGGACGCTGGGGCAGGAGGAATTGCGCCATGCGCTTTTTCCGATAGGCGAATACACTAAGCCGGATGTGCGGGACATGGCGCGGAAGATGGGTTTGCCCACCGCGGAGAAAAAGGATTCGCAGGGCATTTGTTTTATCGGCGAGATTGATCTGACGGCATTTTTGAAAAAACACATTCCCGAGGAGCGGGGCGTGGTGATGACGACCGCGGGGAGGCGGGTAGGAGAGCACGACGGCCTTTCGTTTTATACGATTGGCCAGCGCGAGGGAATCAAGAGCGGAGGTGGCGGCATACCCTACTATGTCGCAGAAAAGGACTTTGCGACCAATACGCTCGTGGTTGCCGAAGGGCCGTATGATGAAAAACTTTTCAAAGATACCATGGACATCACGGACGTTCATTGGATCGCGGGCACCGAGCCGGCATTTCCTCTGGCGTGTACCGCGCGCATCAGATACCGCCAGCCCCTCCAGTCGTGCATCGTCAACCTACAACCCGTTGAAGCAAAGACATTTGCTTCAACGACCCACAACCTACAAGTTATCTTCGCCAAATCCCAGCGTGCCGTAACGCCCGGACAGTCCATTGTATTTTATCAGGGCGAGGAAATGCTCGGCGGCGGCGTGATCGCGTCCGCTCGCGTATGAAAAAGCGCTCCAATCGTGATTGAAGCGCTGATATCGCCATTACGCGCGGCGTCTACTCGGATCTATCCGCCCCAAACGAGAGCTTAGGGCTTCTCTACTGACACACAAATGCCGTGCCGTTTCCGCAATATTGTTGCCGCATGCATCCAGGGCGTCAAGGATATACGTGACTACATGCTCGCGTGCATCGCGTTCGATATCGGCAAGAGGTTGCCATGGTCCGCCGCGTGCTTCTGCGGCGGAAAAGAGGTACGCGGTAGCAGACGGCAAGCCAAAATCTTCGGGCATGAACTCATCAGTCGTGCTTGTCCACAAAGCACGCGTTGTCGCATTCCTTAGTTCCCGCGCATTGCCTGGCCAGTCATACGTCAGGAGCAGGCGTTTTGCTCTTTCGTTCAAGGGTTTTGCGCGTAGGGGATCCTGCTTGAGAAAGTATTCGAAGAGCGGCAGAATATCTGCGTGCCGTTCGCGGAGTGGCGGGATTTGAATGGAAAATACATTCAGTCGTTGCCACAGATCATTGCGGAACAATCCCTGGGCGGCTAATGCGGCAAGTGGCTTTTGGGCGAGTGCAATACAGCGAACATCCAACAGGAAGTCCTTTCTTCCCCCAACCCGGCGGATTGTCCCGCACTCGATGAACCGGAGCAGTTTTGCCTGTAATTGCGGGGGCATATCGGCAATTTCGTCCAGGACGAGTGTTCCTCCCTCCGCGGCCTCACAAAGGCCAGCCCGACGTTTCCCCCCGCCGGTAAAAGCCCCGATCTCATATCCGAAGAGCTCGCTCTCGAAGAGCGACTCCGGAATTGTTGTGCAGTCAATAACGACCATCGGGCCGTCAGATCTTTGGCTGATGCGGTGGATTTCGGAAGCAACGACCTCTTTGCCTGTTCCGGTATCCCCCTGAATGACCACGGGGAAATCGTTTTCGGCAAACCGGCGTATGAGCGCACCGACCTGGCGCATCTCATGGCTATCGGCAATAAAGCTATGCTTGAGGAACGGGCTGCATTTCCCGCTCCCATCATTGCCGTGAGCGGGGTGCTGCATAACCGTGTCCTCATGGCTCTGGTTGTTAATGTGCGTTTTGCTTATCGGACTGTATCGCATGAAACACGGCCTGGCAAGCGCCGGTCTCGGCGTGTGGATAAACGCGCCTTGCGTCCGGGGGATGCGGATGGGTATAATACCGATGTTTACCGGAGTATTCGCGTATTAATGAATGATATGTATTCTATGAAAAAATATCTTTCGCAGATAGCGATCACGGCAGGGGCGGCGGCGTTGCTTGCGCCCGTCGCGGCATTGGGCGCATTTCATGAGCAATTGCAGAAAGATGCGGCCGGAAAGCGCGAAAAAATACAGCAGGAGCGAGAGGAATTGAAGCAAAAGATTGAGGATCAGCGTGACACGATAAAAGAGAAAGGACACGCGATCAAGGAAGAATTGAAAGAGCGCACGACTGCTATCAAACAGGAGTTAGAGGTGCGCAGGACTGCGGCAAAGCAACAGATGCAGACAGAGATAAAGAAACTGCGGGATGACTTCAGAGGAAAAGCCGAGGCGCGCAAGGAGGAGATGAATAAAAAATTCGGCGAGAAGAGGAGCGAGCGCATTGAGCAATTTTTTGCCAAGATGGTAGAGAAATTTGAGCGCGCCATTGACCGGCTGGACACGCTGGCCGAGAAAATACAGACCCGGATCAATGCGGCAACCGCGCAGGGCAAGGACATGACCAATGCGCATGCGAATCTTGCCGTTGCGCAGGGAAAAATTGATGAAGCTGAAAAAGGACTCGCGGACGCTAAGGCAAAATACGCAGAACTGGGCGCTACTGCAGATGCCAAGAAAAAGTTTGCCGAAGTAAAGGCGCTGGTGCAGGATGTGGAGCAAAAAGTGAAGGATGCGCATGCCGCACTCGTCCGCACTATTGCCGATACGAAGGGCATGGGCACGACCACGGCTACGACCAATCCGAGTCAGTAGGCGCGTAGGTTATTATTGAATTAAGAACATTCTGATATGCAGCAACATGCTTCGTCAAAAATAATCTGGCTTGTGATCGCGGCCGTCGTTGTCGCCGGCGGGGTATTCCTCTATTATCGCATACAGGATGCGCCCCTGGCGTATCCGGCGGCTGAAAGCACATCTGATGAACTGTCGGCCGCAGGCACTGCCGATCTGGAGGCGGAACTGCAGGGTATGGACCTGGAAAATATGGACGCGGAAATACCCGACATAGAAAAGGAGGTCAATCAGTAATTGGCGGGTTTCGTCCAATCTCTCCCGATGCTACGCTCGGGGGAGATTTGTTTTTGGAGCGGATCACGGGTATAATCACTTTGTGTGGCTGAAAAAGCGTGGCAAGGGCACGGGTTCCATGCTTGGCAACTTCGTGCACCATCGGGAGCGGTACGCCTGGACATCCCATGCGCACATGAAAATGCGTCATTACCGCCTCACCGAGTCGCGCGTAAAGCGCATTATCCGTCATCCCGTGCGCACGGAAGAAGGTGTCCTACCGAATGGCATCGCGTGCATGCATGTGGCCGAGGGCAGACATTACTCCGAGATATGGGCGATGTACGTGCTGGAAGGAGGAAAGGATAAAGAGAAAAGAATAAAAATAATCACGGCATGGCGGTATCCGGGCAAGAGTCCCAGCCGCGACCCAATTCCTGCCGATATTTTAAGGGAAATACGCTCGCTATTATGATGAAGGTATCTCCGTCGGGTGTCGGTATGCTCCTCGAATGTCCGCGGTGTCTTTGGCTACAGGTCAACGAAAGCACTAAGCGTCCGCGCGGCATTTTTCCATCCCTGCCCGACGGCATGGACAACGTATTCAAAAAATATTTTGATGCGTACCGCACGCGGGGAGAAATGCCGCCCGAGATTGAGGGACGGGTAGACGGCACGCTTTTTTCCGACATGAAGAAGTTGAGCCAATGGCGAGATTTCAATTTCGGCAGAGGCGGTATTATCGCCCAGATTGCCGAATACGACATGACGCTCTCGGGTGCCATTGATGATCTCGTGGTGGCTCCCGACGGCCGCTATGTGCCGTTTGATTTCAAAACGCGCGGGTATCCGCTCAAAGACGATACGCACGAGCATTACCGCACGCAATTGGATCTCTATGGTCTGCTCTTTGAGCGTAACGGCATGGCATGCGCGGGGTACGGGTATCTGCTTTTTTTCTGGCCATCATCGTACGACCTGGGCTCTGCGCACTTCAAGACCGCGCTCATCAAAATGGATGTTTCGCCGAGTCGGGGACTCTCCGCGCTTGAGCGCGTACACAAGATCGCAACCGGGGAAAAGCCGCCGCGTCAGGCCGCGTGTGAGTATTGTCTCTATCGTGAGCCGAAACAAACGTAGAAAAGGGAAATACAAATGGCACAGGTTTTTCAAACCTGTGCCTGTTGATGATATACTTGGATGCTTCTCTTTCTTGCGGGCTTATCGGGCGGCGGCTTGCCGCGCCTCCTCGGCCGTCATGCCGATGTCATCAGGCGAGAAGCTCCAGCCATGTGCCCTTTGATAGACCCGCTTTAGTGCGGGTGAGCCGTTGCCGGATGCGCGTGCATTGCGCACCTGCTCTTTGAACTGCTCCAAAACAAGGGCGCGGAATTCTGCAGGCGTCTTCCCGATGCTGTCGGGCTTCGCTTTCACCCGCTCCAGAACATCTATCGCCTTTTCGAGAATTTCGACTCCGTCAGTGAAGTCAATTCCTGAGCAGCGATACGCCCGGTGCGCTATGTCGACAACCTCGACAAGTTCTCCGGCAAGCGCGACGCCATCCTTGCGGAACTTGGAATAGGCGTCGTCGGCCCGAACAGACGCTTCGATCCTGTGCCATTGGATTTTCTCTTTCTTGAGCGTGTCGAGCGCTTCCGCCCGCCGCTCAAAATCAACGAATTTCCGGCATACGCTCGCAATGGCGCCGCGCTCCTCGCCATACTGCACCTGATCCTTCCAGACAGGAACGGACTTTTCTTGGAACGCCTTGCCCTGCTCCTTGATCAGTTCGCGCCGATCTTCACGCTTCTGATCGCGCACTTCCCTGTCTGCTTTCCGTTTCGCATCACGCTCATCCCGCGTTTTTTTCCTCTGTGCTTCCATCTCTTCGCGCTTTTGCAAGCCCTTCTCCTCCCGCGAAAAAAATTCCTCGGCTTGGGCAAAAGGTACGGGAGACAAGAGAAAAGACAGAGCGGTTAGCAAGACAACCAACGCTTTTACAAAGGACTTCATACCACCCTCCTTACTTGTTGTGGGGACATGGCGGGCCACCGAGCCAACCACCTACGTCTATTATACATCATAATATATTTCATGTCAATGTTTGGCGCGCGCGTTGCGGCGGGACGTATCCCGATATTTTTCTATGACATTCGATAAACCCGAATGGATCGGGAAAGGGCAAGCAATACGAGGATGCCGGGCTGTGGATAACAAATTTTCGCGCGATGGAGCACTTTCGTATATACTAAACATGCTATTATTATTCTTCTCATTTATTTCTATGGAACAGCGTAATTCTATGATGCAGTGGGTTATTGGCGTACTCGCGCTAGTTGTTGGTATGGGCGGCGGATATTACTACGGTAACATGATGGGGCATAATCGGGGCGTGGAAGCGGGCATTGCCCAGGAAAAGGCCGCGGAAATCGCGAGACGAGAAGCGGCGGAGCGCGAGGCGGCGAGCGCCATCAACCCGTTTAATCAGGGATCCGCAAATCCGTTTGAAAAGGCGTCAGCGAACCCCTTTGATGATGTAAACGTCAATCCGTTCAAATAATGCCCCGCGCGGGGTCCTGGTTTTTCTTTCCTATGGCAAAAAACATATACTATTCGGTCTTTTCACTGCTTGCGGCGTTGCTGATGGGGGGCGCGGGTGCCGCGTACGGCGCTTCGATTTTTGATATAGAATATCCCATTGCGGATTTAGGCGGATGCGGGGATCGTGCGGCGTGCAGAACATACTGCGATGATGCCGCGCATGGAGACGCGTGTCTCGTATTTGCCCAAAAGTTCGGCTTGGCGGATCAGAAATCTGCGGCAAAAGCGAAGGCCGTGCAAGAGGAAGGCGGCCCCGGCGGATGCCGCGGCGGTGATGCCTGCCATGCATACTGCGAAGATTCTGCGCATCAAGACGAATGCGTTGACTATGCGGTGCAGAAAGGGTTTATGTCGCCCGAAGATGCCGCACGCGCCAAAAAACCTGGCCCCGGCGGATGCCTCGGCCGGGCGTGCGAGGAATACTGCCATAATCCGGCGAACAAGGATGCATGTTTTGAGTTTGCGGTAGCAAACGGCCTTATACCAAAAGATGAAGCTGCGCTGATTCGCGAGTTCAAAGAAAAATTCGGCAGAGAGAACGCCGGCCCTGGCGGATGCCAGGGCGAAGATGCGTGCCGCCAATACTGCGAAGATCCTGCGCACATCACCGAATGCGTTTCGTTTGCCGAGGAGCATGGTTTTGTGGGTAAAGAACAGGCAAAGATTATTAAAAAGACCGCAGGCAGAGGTCCGGGGGGATGCAAGGGGACTGCTGAATGTCGCGCATATTGCGACGATTCGGCGCATCAGCAGGAGTGCATAGATTTCGGCGAAAAAAACGGCTTTATGACGCCGGAGGAGGCGGCGCGAGCGCGTAAATTCGCGGGCAAGGAGGGTCCCGGCGGGTGCCGCGGGGAGCAATGCCGCGATTTCTGCAATGCGCCCGGCAACGAAGCATCCTGTTTTGAATTTGCCGAGCGCGAGGGGCTTATCCCCAAGGAAGAATTGGCACGCGCGAGGAAATTTACCCAGGCATCGCGCGAGGGCGGCCCGGGTGGGTGCAGGGGTGTACAGTGTCGCACCTACTGCGAGGACGCGGCGCACCGCGAAGAGTGCTTCAGCTTTGCAAGAGAGAAGGGACTGATTTCAAAAGAGGAGGAACAGCATTTTGAGGCGGGATCGAAAATAGGGGAAGTGGTGCGGACATCCGGGGGTCCGGGCGGGTGCAAGAGCGATGACGAATGCCGCGCCTACTGCACCGATCCTTCACACGTGGAGGAGTGCGTCGCGTTTGGCGCGACCCATGGCGGGGTCCCGCTGGCGCAAGCTCGCGAGATGCTCAAGCAGTTTTCTGAACGGCGGTTTGAAGTGCGCGGCGGATCGGGTGAATTCGGTTCAGATGGATTCGAGGATTTCCAGAAATTTGAACGGGATGCCGGCCGGCGGTTTGAAGAGTTTCGGGCTCTAGAAGAGCAGTTTCGCGGAAAGAATTTTCTCGGAGGCCAGGAAGGGAGCGTCCACCGAGAAGGATCACAGCCGTTTGGCGGATCAGGGGAAGGCGGCGGTACCTCATTTGCGGGCCCCGGCGGATGCGCGTCTCCAGCCGAGTGTATCAAGTACTGCACCGATCATCGGGACGAGTGTTTTGGCGGAGGCCCGTCGGACAGAAAGGAACAAGATGGCCAAAGAGGATTTCAGGGTGAATTTCCTGGGCGTCCCGACAAGTTTCCGGGAAGACCCGACGCATTTCCTCCGGAGGGCGAACGCGGACAATTTCCTTTTTCTCCGGATCGAGACCCCGGCGCTACAGACCACGAGAATCCAGGCGCGTTCCCGCCGCCCGGGGGATTTCCGCGGCCCGATGGTGGATCATTCCGGCCACCGCAGGGAATGGGTGAATTCCCACCCGAAGGACTTCTCCATCCTCCAGCAGGATCGTTCATGCCTCCTCCAGATGCAGCATTTCATCGGCCTGAAGGATCATTTACTCCGCCTCCGTCTGGTTCATTTGATTCGTCTCAACCGCCGCCTCCTCCCCCCGATGGCGGCACTCTGCCCCCGCCCTCTCTGCCTTCTAGCGCCGCGCCGTTTTTTAAACTCTTCGGGACTCTGCTGGGCATATTTTAGGAGTAACGCACCTGGGGACGAAATACCGCTCCGACATGCGTAGGATCGGTATTTTGTTTTTTCATAACCAGTGATAGCATCAGAGCATATCTCACGACCCTCTTCCGTAGCGAAATCGAAGGATATGAGGTTGTGAGATATGCTCACTATGAGAGACATTATCATGGGATTTTTTGTCGCACTCGCCGCGTTCATCAATGGATGGACGGGCATTTCGATTTTGCCGTTATACATAGTACCCATGGCGCAGGAAGTGTCGCGAATCGCCGTTTCATCCGCAAC
Source organism: Candidatus Sungbacteria bacterium RIFCSPLOWO2_01_FULL_54_21 (assembly GCA_001820725.1). Taxonomy (GTDB): domain Bacteria; phylum Patescibacteriota; class Minisyncoccia; order Sungbacterales; family HO2-52-23; genus WO2-54-10. Next base: position 11,043 of record MHQR01000004.1, read on the forward strand.
GACGACACCCACCGCGGCCACTTTTGATTCGGAGGTGTCACCTCCGAAAATCAGATCTTCGGAATCCAAAAAACAGACAAGGAAAGAAGCTACGCCCACGCTACCGCTACCCTCACTCATAGCGCCCATTGCCCCATTGCCGCCGCTTCCGGCGCCCGTTGGCAATCATGCTTCCGCCACTGCGCTCAACGCCACGGCCTCGTCTTCACCCGCGCCAGCGCCGGTAGCGCCACCCAAGCCAGTTTTGCCGCCGCTTGACCTTGACGCCATCTTTTCATCGGTCGTAAAAATAGAATGTCCCAGCGAAGACCGCAAAGGAAAGTATGTCGGCTCCGGCTTTGTTTTGTCCGATTCCCAGACGAGCGGCATTTCCATCGTAACGGTAGCGCACCTTCTCATGGTATCCGGTACCGACTCATGCACCGTTATTTTCCCCAAAGACCGCGCGCCCTCGCGTTATTTCACCGGTGCCATCCGCGAAGACCGTGCCCTCATCCGCAAGCGCCACGATGAAGAGGGGATTGATATAGCGATTATTACCCTGCCGCCGCTTGCTGAATATCCGGAGGCAAAAGAGGTTTTCCCCGACGCGTATCCTGCGGTTCCCTATCCCATCTGCACCGATCCCGACATGATCGGAGATGTGCTGTACCATTTCGGCTATCCGTCCAATTTTCTCAACCAGTCATATCTTTCCAAATCAGACGGCAAGGCCGTCGCATACGCCGACATCAAGGGCATTGAAACCGTGCTTAGCCAGGATCAGACATCGTCATACAAAAGTCCGATATTTTCCTACGTCACGGATACATTCAATCTCCATCCGTACATGGCAAGCCAGGTCGCCACGTTCTACGGCGACTCCGGCGGCCTTGCTTTCAACGCAACCAAGCAATGCATACTCGGCCCCCAACGTGGCGGCACCATAGGCGGGGGAGCGGGAGAAAACATCTCCATTTTCCCCCTCCTGGGCTGGCCACCCACCCGCCCGCTCCTCCCATAACTCCACCAAAACTCCTCCAATATCCGAGTTCCGAAAGCACTTCGGGATTCAGAAGAGGGAGCAATCAGGCGGTCTTTGAAAAAGGAGATCGACTGGGGATGAGATATTAAACCCGTCTCGTACCCGGCTTTGTGGCGGGTATTGTCGCAATGATCAGGAAGAGAGATTGGAGCGGATAGCGAAAAAGATTGCCTTGGTTGAGAGATAAAACCGCATTATCGTTTCCGTGATGCATTAAATTCCTTAACGCTGGCTCAATAATCTTGTGTAATCGCACACCGCGTGGTAGCGTAGGGAAACTATGGCGCTCGGAGGCGGGGAACGGCGGATCCGCACTTGTACGGCTCGATGGATTGCGGCCGGTTTTTTTGTATTCGGCATACTGCTTGCCATTTTTGATGCGCCACATTATATAGCGCGGCTCCTACCAGACACTATCGGCGCGCCGATGTCTTCTCTGGTGTCAGTGATAGAATCAAAATTTCCATATCGCCTGGGTCTGGATATTCAGGGCGGGACGCACTTGGTGTATCGGGCTGATACAAACGCGGTGTCTGCTGAAGAACGCGATGCCGCGATGGAAGCGCTGCGCGACGTAATCGAGCGGCGTGTCAACTTGTTCGGCGTGGCAGAGCCCGTAGTCCAGATCGAGAAAAGCAGGGATGACATGCGCCTGATCGTGGAGCTTGCGGGCGTGCGCGATACGAGTGCCGCGATCGCGCTTATCGGCGAGACGCCGTATTTGGAATTCCGCGAAGAGCGTCCGTTAGAAACGCAGACCGCGATCGCGGAAGCCCAAAAGAAGGGGGAGCGGATGGATGAAGATCCGATGTTTGTGCCAACGGCTCTTACCGGACGCTTTATCAAGCGAGCGGACATAGATTTTGAACCCACGACGTTTCAGCCACTCGTGTCTCTTGAACTGACGGATGAGGGCGGAAAAATATTTGCGGAGATCACGAAGAACAATATCGGAAAACGGCTCGCAATATATCTTGATGGAGCGCCAATCTCCATACCTGTCGTGAATGAAGCTATTGATGGGGGTAGGGCGCAGATTACCGGCAATTTTACTCCGGAGGAAGCTAGGGACTTTGCCGGACGGCTCAATGCCGGTGCATTGCCTGTGCCCATTTCCCTGATGTCCCAGCAATCCGTGGAGGCGAGCTTGGGAAGGGATTCTCTCAATCGGAGTGTGAGGGCAGGCGTCATCGGATTTTTCGCGGTCGCGGCATTCATGATCCTGTGGTACCGCTTGCCGGGCGTGATTGCCGTGCTTGCCCTTCTGCTCTACGTCGCCATTACCCTCGCCATTTTCAAATTGATTCCGGTGACACTTACGATCGCGGGTATTGCGGGTTTGATTCTGTCCATTGGCATGGCCGTGGACGCCAATATTCTTATCTTTGAAAGAATGAAGGAGGAGTTGCGCCAAGGCAGGGGACTGGAAGAAGCGATTCGCGAAGGATTTGCCCGCGCGTGGACGTCCATCCGCGATTCCAATGTATCCAGCATCCTCACCTCCCTCATCCTCTACTGGCTGGGTACAAGCGTGGTGCAGGGATTTGCGCTCACGC
>MHQR01000005.1 GCA_001820725.1 Candidatus Sungbacteria bacterium RIFCSPLOWO2_01_FULL_54_21
AGCGCTATTGGGGACCGCCGATTCCGATGATTTTCTGCGACTCGTGCGCGGCTTCAAAAGAGGGAGAGCGCGCCGAAATGCCCGGATGGTATGCAGTGCCGACAAAAGACCTGCCCGTCACACTGCCTTTTATCAAAGAGTTCCGTCCCACGGGAAAAGACCAGTCGCCGCTTGCCGAAGTAGCAAAGTTCTATAAAGTCCGTTGTCCAAAGTGTAAATCGTGGGCGCGCCGCGAGACAGATGTCTCGGATACCTTTCTGGATTCTGCATGGTACTTTCTCCGCTATCCGAGTGCGCATGACAACAGAGATGCCTGGAACGTGGCAGTCACGAAAAAATGGCTGCCGGTCAATATGTACATCGGGGGAGCGGAGCACTCTGTCCTACATCTTATGTACGCGCGGTTTCTTACGATGGCTCTTTACGATGCGGGCATGCTTTCGTTTGAAGAGCCGTTTACCACGTTCCGCGCGCACGGGCTTATCACCAAAGACGGCGCCAAGATGTCCAAGTCAAAAGGCAATGTGGTTAATCCGGATGAGTATATCGGAGCATACGGCGCGGATGCGGTGCGGATGTATCTTGCGTTCTTAGCACCCTTTGAACAGGGCGGAGATTTCCGCGATGCAGGCATCAAAGGCATTACGCGGTTTCTGGAGCGGGTATGGAAGTTGGCAGATGCAAAGCTGCAAAGAAAAATCCAAAACGAAAATGTTCAGTGGATGATCCATAGGACCATTAAAAAAGTTACGGAGGATATTGAGGGACTGCAGTACAACACGGCGATCTCCGCACTCATGATACTGCTCAATATGTTTGAGGAGCATGAGTCGGCTGTGTCAGACAGTGATCTGAAGATATTTCTAAAGTTGCTCGCGCCCTTTGCGCCGTATATGACCGAGGAATTGTGGCAGGGGCTTGCAAACGGAAAATCAGCATCCATTCACCACACGTCATGGCCCGCGTATGATCCGAAGATGATCGAAACGCAGACATTCGAACTCGTGATCCAGGTGAACGGTAAAATCCGGGGACGCGCGACGCTGCCGAGAGATACCGATGAAGCCAAGGCGCTGCACGCGGCGCGCGGCGTTAAAACCGTGGCGGCGCACCTCTCCGGCGAGCCGAAGAAAGTCATTTTCATCCCGAACACGTTGATCAACTTCGTGGTATAGCACGCGAATGATGCAGATTCTTTCCATTACTGACGGCCACACTGCTCCCGTGGTTGAGCGAGTGCTCGCCGCGATCCGCGCTGGCGGCACTGCTGCAGTTCCCACTGATACGGTATACGGCCTCGTCTGCGATGCGCGGAACGAAGACGCGATCAAGCGTCTGTTCGCGATGAAAAAGCGGCCGGAAGAAAAGGCGCTCCCTATTTTCGTAAAAGACATTGCCGATGCGCGGCGCTACGCATATATCTCGGACGCAAAAGCAAAATTTCTTGAGCGCGTATGGCCGGGAGCCGTAACGGTGGTCTTGCATCACAAAGGGAAACTGCCAGCAATACTGACGGGCGGCAAAGACACGCTGGGCTTGCGGATTCCCGATCATCCTTTTCTAGGCATCCTTCTGGAGCGCGCTGACTTCCCTCTGGCGCAGACATCGGCCAATATTTCACATATGCCAGCCGCAAAATCATGCGAGGAAGTAGAGCAATATTTCGGAGAAAAAAAAGAACGACCGGAGATATTTGTTGACGGCGGCGTTCTGCCTGGCGCGTCCTCCAAGGTTATTGATTGTACCGGCGCCCATCCTCTGCTTCTGCGCGCAGGCCCCATTTCTCCCCAAGACCTTGACGCCCTCACGCGCGAAGGAGAATAATGGGTGCACCTATGATCGGATCGAACATCCATCGCGACCCGCGGCACAAGATAATCCCCGACTATACAGCACTCGCTGAAGCCGCGCGGGGACTGCGCGCGATCGGGCACAAAGTGGCGATGACCATCGGCTCATGGGATCTGCTCCATATTGGCCATGTGCGGTATCTCAATATTGCCAAAGCGCGCGGTGACATGCTGATCGTGGGCGTGGATACAGACAGAGCAATCAAGCTCTACAAAGGACCACTGCGTCCGGTCGTGCCCTACGAGGAGCGATGCGAGATGTTGAGTTATCAGACCTGCGTGGATCTCATCACGCCGGTTGACGACGTGAATGATGCGGGCAAATGGCAGTATGGGCTCATACAGGCCGTGCGGCCGGATGTTTTTGTCGCCGTCCAAGACAGTTATCCCGAATCCCAACTCGAAGAAATCCGCAGACATTGCGGAGAAGTTGTCGTCCTGCCGCGTCAGGCGCAAAATACTTCGACCACGAATCTGGTGCAGGGCGCGGTGAAAAAACATCTGGATCAGATGTATTCGCTTTTGGAAAAACGGGCATGAGGAAAATCCTCGTGCTCTATATGCCCGTTCTGCACGCCGGGTACCTCCGGCTTTTTGCGTCCCTCGCGAATCGTATCAGCGAAGCGTATATTTTGGGGCCGGAATTTACTCAAGAGTTAAGCCCGTTCGGAAAAGAAATCCGCGCCGTGGAGCCGGATGTGATGCGGAAAGTAATTGAAGCGCTGGAGCTCTTTCCGGTAGTCCGCGTACTCACGCCCGCAACGCTAGACGAGGTAAAGGACGCAGAAATCCTGACTGCAGACGAGGAAATATCACAGGCATTTGCAAAAAAATATCTGCAGGGTGTTCCGGTTACGTTTGAAAAAATATTTTTGCGGTGGGACACGACGCGCGTAAAAGCCAATGAGAATGTTGCCTACGCGCGCGTTTCTACCGATGCATTTGACCGCGAGATGGCTGACCGCGCGGCCGCGGAAGCAGAAAAAAGCTCTGACTGGTGGCGACATGTGGGCGCGGTCGTCGTACGAGACAGGAAGATCATCTCCGAAAGCCATAATCAGCATGTGCCGTCAGAGCACACGCCCTACGCTGTCGGAGATCCGCGCGACGTGATTGAACCCGGCACTATGAACTTGGTCTACAGCTCCATCCATGCGGAGCAGGATATTGTGGCGCGCGCGGCCCGCGACGGCGCGGTACTCGCGGGCACCGACATCTATATGAACTATTTCCCATGTCCGCTGTGCGCCAAACTGGTCGCGACCGCGGGTATCAAGCGATGTTTTTTCAAAACCGGATCCACATGGCTCGACGCCGAGAGTGTGCTGAAAGCCGCAGGCGTGGAAATAATTTTGGTGCAATAAAAATTGTGATAAGCGATCAGCCGATGGGGAAGGTGATGGGTTTCGCTTTGCCACGTATCATGTTCGGCACGATGAGATGCGCGTGAAGATGCGCTACTGTGGCTCCGGTCCAGCGCGTGTCGCCAAAACGCATGGCAATGGCGCCGCCTTCTATTTTGAACTTTTTTATCGCCCAATTCAGCAGATGCGTAATGGCCGCCCAATCACGGGCGTCGAGCTTTTCCAATCGTTCCTTGTGTGCAGAGCCGATGACGAGCAGATGCCGCTCGGTATTTTTGTACGGATTGAAATTCTCCGTAATCAGCCAGCCGCGATGCCGTTTTAAAATCGGCTTGGTGTGCCAGCGCATGGTCTTGGGACACAGGGGACACACACGCTCTTTTTGTATGTCGTCCAACATGCCCCGATACCATCCGGTACGCGCATTGGCGCGGTTGACGAGTTTCTTCCGAATCATAATGCTACGGGTATTTTGAAAGGCGGGTGCGGGTCGTAGTCCGTAAGAGAAAAGTCCTCAAACGTGAAGTCAAAGATATTCTTGACCGCAGGGTTGAGCGTAACGTTGGGGAGTGGGCGCGGGTCGCGGTTCAGCAATTCTTTTATAGGTTCGATTTGATTGAGATATATGTGTGTGTCGGAAAGCGTATATATGAGATCCTTCGGCTTTAAATCCGTGACCTGCGCCATCATCATAAGGAGGAGCGCGTATTCTGCGATATCAAAAGGCACGCCTACGGGCACATCGGCACTGCGCTGGAACACATGAAGCGACAGTTCGCCCTGCGCGTGGAAAAATTTGAAAAAACAATGGCACGGAGCCACAAATACCTTTTCCACGTCAACCGGATTCCACGCGCTCACAACGAGGCGCCGCGAATCGGGATTGTGCTTCAGATCATCCACGACTTTTTGTATCTGGTCCACGGGTTTTTCCCCGCCGCCATCAAATGCCCGCCACTGCTTGCCGTAAATCGGCCCGAGATCCCCGGCTTCCAGACCGAGCGGGGCGCAAATCTCCGGCGTTGCCCATATATCCCACAAGTGCACATTGTTTTTATTCAAATCCGCGATTTTGGTACTGCCCGACAAAATCCAGAGCAATTCATGCACCATGGCTTTCCATGACCCCTTCATACTGCGCGTCGTAATGAGCGGGAAGCCGTCGTCCAGATCAAAACGCATTTGGTATCCGCACACCGCAATGTTGCCGACCTTCTGTGGGTCGGTCTTTTGTGCGCCGTTTGCGAGAATGTGTGCAACCAGATCAAGGTATTGCCGCATGGCCGTATTCTTTCACACGCGGTGGTCGGGGTCAATCTTGCGCAGACCACACATATATGCGACGATGCGGGCATGAAAATCATTTTTTTCGCGGCCATGACCATGAACGGCAAGATCGCCCATACCTCTGATGAACTGGTGGATTGGACGAGCAAAGAGGACAAGCAATTTTTCCGTGAAGAGACCAAAAAGTGCGGGGTCATGGTGATGGGGGGCGCGACCTATCGCACGATCGGCAGGCCCTTGCCCGGACGGCTGAACGTGGTAATGACGCGCACGCCCGATATGTCAAAAAATCAGGAAGGGCTTCTGGAGTTTACCGATAAAAGACCGGTAGAACTTTTAGAGGAATTGAAGCAACGCGGATTTGAAACCGTGGCCGTCACGGGCGGTGCGCAAATCTTTGCGCAGTTTCTGGAAGCCGAGCTTTGCGACGAGCTGGCTATCACGATCGAGCCGAAGATATTCGGCCGTGGCGTCAATCTGTTCGCCGACCTTACGCGCGACTTTTCCTTGGAGCTCATTGAAACCTGTACTTTAAATCCCCACGTCGTATTATTGCGTTACAAAATCACCCACGCATAACTTTTATGTCCATTTCTCTTCGTCAGAATATCTTTTTCATTGCCGCATTTGCGCTGATCGGCATTGTTGTCATGCAAGTGCCGTTTACGCGGCTTGCTGGCTCGCGGGTTTCGTTTACGTTGTCTGATTTCTTCGCGCCCATCGCCACCGGTTTTATCGGTACCGTGCCCGGCATTGCGGCGGTACTTCTCATGCAGATTGGCAATTTTTTCCTGCACGGAGCTGAAGTTGTGGACGCGGGTACGATCATCCGTTTCTTCCCCATGCTCGCGGCGGCGTATTATTTCGGCAGAAAAGACAAGCTCTCTCTGATACTCCCGATCATCGCCATTGCCGCATTTATCGCGCATCCCATCGGACGCACGGTGTGGTACTTCGCGTTCTACTGGCTGATTCCGGTTGCGGCATGGTTTTTCCGCGATCGCTTTTTGCTTGCCCGCGCTCTGGGCGCCACGTTCAGCGCGCATGCCGTAGGCGGCGCCTTGTGGATATGGACATTCAATCTGCCTGCCGCTGTGTGGATCGGCCTTATTCCCGTTGTGGCAGTCGAGCGTTTTCTCTTTGCTGGAGGTATCGCGGCAACATACATCGTTGCCGTAAATGTCCTGCACTTCCTTCAGAAAAGGCATATTATTCCCTTGCCTTTTACCTTGAACACAAAATATCTTTTAAACATTTCTCGCGTACGCGTATCGTCTTAACATGACAGGGTATCTCAAAAAAACAGACCAGGAGGTGGCGCGGTTGATTGCGGCGGAGGCGAAACGCCAGCAGGAGACGATTAATCTGATCGCCTCTGAAAATATAGCGTCTTTAGCCGTGCGCGAGGCGTTGGGCTCGGCGCTTACCAATAAGTACTCCGAAGGATATGCGGGTAAGCGGTATTACGCGGGCAATGCGGTGATTGACGAGATTGAGGAGTTGGCAAAGGCCCGGGCGCGGAAATTATTTGGTTTGGGGAAAAACTGGAGCGTGAATGTCCAGCCATTGTCCGGTTCGCCCGCAAATATGGCGGTTTATTTCGCTTTACTCAAACCAGGCGACAAGTTCCTTGCCATGTCGTTGAGTTCCGGCGGGCATCTGACGCACGGGGACCCCGCGAGTTTTTCCGGAAAATTATTTTCACCAATACATTACGGCGTAGGGAAAGATGGGCGAATTGATTACGAAGAAGTCCGGCGTCTTGCCGTGCGTGAGAAGCCAAAACTCGTACTCGCGGGATTCACCGCGTATCCGCGCACCATCGATTTTAAAAAGTTCGGCGAGATAGCACGGGAGGTAGGCGCCTACTTCATGGTAGACATGGCGCACATCGCGGGGCTTGTTGCCGCGGGTGTCCATCCGTCCCCGTTTCCGTATGCTGACGTGGTCACGACGACCACGCATAAGTCCCTGCGGGGGCCGCGCGGCGCGATTATCTTCTCGCGGATTGATCGGATGCTGAAATCAGGAGAGTCCGGAGAAAAAGAAATGACCATTGCGCGTGCCATCAACCGTGCGGTGTTTCCCGGTCTGCAGGGCGGGCCGCACGACAATCAGACCGCGGCAATTGCTGTGTGCCTCAAAGAAGCCATGAAGCCCGCGTTCAAAACTTATGGCAAACAGATTGTGGAAAACGCGGCGGCTCTCGCCGCGGCCCTACAAAAACACGGATTTCACATCGTCTCTGGCGGCACGGACAATCATCTCCTGCTCGTTGACCTGACCGACAAAAATATCTCCGGTCTTGAGGCACAGACACGGCTGGAAGAGGCGGGCATTATCACCAGCCGCACCATGATTCCGTATGACCCGCGCCCGCCATTTGACCCGTCAGGTATTCGCCTAGGCACACCCGCCGTTACCACCCGCGGGATGAAAGAAAAGGAGATGGTCCAGATCGCGCACCTGATCCACGAGGCATTGACAGGCAAAGGTAATTCTGCGATAAGGAAGAGAGTCAATTTATTGTGCAGTCGTTTCCCGGCGGAAAACTGAAATAGGATTGGCGGAGGAAAGATATGGTTAAGGTGTCGCATGACTGGATACGTCTTCAGCTGCAAAAAGGTTTTGAGGAGTTGCTATCCATGTTGCCGAAAGGCGACGAGGAGGTTTTGGATGCAGAGTATGAATTCCGTGGCAAGACGCATTCCCTCATAGAAGAGCATTCTGCTCTTTGTATGTTGAAGGATTTTGCCAAGAACGTTCGGATGCTTAGTAAGTGCTACCCTCCGGAAAAAGTGACTGAAATTCTACAGCAGCACGGAGGTTCGCAGATGATCTTTAAGGAAGATGAAGGACCGTTAGTCCAGAGATGGATTGATTGAGTGATGCTTGGTGGTAGTTCCATCGGTTTATCTTAGGGGAGTCCTCGCGGACTCCCCCTTTACTTTTGCCAGTTCGTCGTATACAATACGATTATGAACATCATCACTATTCCCAAAAAACTTTTCATGAGTGGCGGCTTTGTCGTACTTCCGCGCGGAGAGTACGAGGAATATTTAGCCCTACGTAAGATGGTACCGACAGTCAAGCCCACGCGGGAAGAGGTGCGCGCCATTCAAAGGTCAGAGCGGGAGATTCAGGAAGGTAACTATGTTTCCTGGCATGAACTCAAACGGGAATTGGCGGATCTCCATCACCGAGGGCGCCAGAAAAAGCATAAAGCGGTTGCCGCGGCACGACAGAGAAAGAGTTGAACGAGCGATTGACGAAATGGAAAAAGACCCATTTCGCGGTGATGTCGTGAATCTTAAAGGTGAAGAAGATACGTGGCGCCGCCGCGTAGGTTCGTATCGCCTTCTGTTTAAAGTCCTTTCAAAAGAAAGGGCGATTTTTGTACGGGAAGTAAAACGTCGCACGAGCAGTACGTATTGATTATGGTCCTTCTTGATGGAAAGAAATTGGCGGGACGGATGTTGGATGCCGTGAAAAACGATGTAGGGGCTCTGTCCAAAAAGCCGCGGCTTGCGGTGGTGGTTGTGGGCGAGGATCCGGTCATCCGCAGTTTCATCCGCGAGAAGAAAAAAGCGGCTGATCGCGTAGGCATTGACGTGCGCATATATCCGTTTCCGGCCGACATCACGACGAGCGCTCTGCGCGGACGCATTGCAAGGATCGTGCATGAAAAAGAAAATAGCGCGGTCATCATCCAACTGCCGCTTCCCAGTCACATCAACAGGCAATATATTCTGGACGCGATCCCTCCGGAAAAAGATGCGGATGTGCTGTCCAGTCGGGCCATTGGTAATTTTGCCGCAGGGAAAGGCCTTGTGATGCCACCGGTTGTGGGAGCGGTCATGGCCCTTCTGGAGGCGCACGAGGTTGACTGGCATCACAAGCATGTGGCAATACTTGGCGCAGGCATGCTGGTGGGACGACCGCTCGCTTTGTGGCTCACGCGCGAGCACGCGCATTTTACGGTGATTGGCGCGGATGTTGAGCGAGACGCCGACCGCGTGCGCGCGGCAGATATCGTCATTTCAGGTATCGGCAAACCGGGCATTGTGACCGGAGAGATGATAAAGGAGGGCGCCACGGTGATAGACGCGGGTACGTCGGAGTCACAGGGCAAGGTAGTGGGGGATGTGGATACGGATTCGGTGAGGCCCAAAGCATCTTTTCTCTCGCCCGTGCCCGGCGGCGTGGGGCCGATGACTGTCGCCGTCTTGATGCGCAATGTAGCCGCGCTTGCACAAAAATGATCTACGGTTTTGACCAGGCGGTTTTCAACTATCTTCACTCGTGGGCGGGTGTTTTTCCGACGTTGGATGCGGTACTGATTTTTTCTGCCGTTTATCTTCTGTATGCCATGATCGCGGGTGTTCTGACCTATGCGATATTGGGCTATTTTTTCCGCGCCCATGATATGCGGCAGAAGGCGCGTTTGTGTTTCTGGCTCGCGGCGACCTCTTCTGTTATAGCCCGCGTGGTAATCGCGGAGCCGTTGCGCATGCTCGTTGCCCGCAGTAGGCCGTTTGAGGCATGGACGCTCCCCCGCCAACTTATTGACCACGCGATAGGGCACTCGTTCCCGTCAGGGCACGCAACGCTCGCGTTTGCCATTGCCGCCGCAGTTTTCGCATATCATCGCAAGGCAGGCCTACTGCTTTTTGGGGCCGCAGGACTCATCGGCATCAGCCGCGTCATTGCAGGTGTCCATTGGCCAAGCGACATTGTGGGCGGCGCCATTATTGGTGTGGCAGGCGCGTGGATCAGCGGCATGGCGCTTCGCAGGAAAGGATACTTCTTTCATCGAGAACATAGCACATAAAAGTTCATCTAATACGCTCGAGCGTATTAGATGAACTTTTATTACTCTCGACGGATCTCTGCTTTAATTGATTCCTCCGCCTCCTTTTTGCCAGGGCACGGAGGAGAGGAGGGGATAATACAAATCCTCTTCCATTTCTATCTCAAACGACGAAAACGGCTTAGTCGGGACGTATGGTGTGTCAGTGAATGTCACAAACGGCACGTCGGTAATGACCGCAAGCGGCGTGGTCTCTTTTCCCTCGCCCATGACGAGCACGGCCGCGGCGGCAAGGCCGTCCGCAATGTCCGCCACTTGTATCATGAGTTCGCGCCCGAAAATATCTTTGTCGCCGCGATAATCCTTAATCGGCGTAAAACCCCAATGCCCGAGCGAGATGCCAAGCGTCCCCCGGCGCATGGGAATGGTGTGCGAGTCCGTGATGACGACTCCTAGATTTTTTATGTGATACGTCTCGCGCGCCCAGTCGTAGACCTCTTTTGCCGTCCCCATGGGGTTGCGCGGCCACAAAATGTAGTACTCGTTGCCGTTTGATTCATCAATGCCCGCGCTGGGAATGAAGAGATTATACTTCAGCGTATGCATGACCCATCGGTTGGGCACGAAGTCGCGCGGCAAAAACTGGTCCGCCTCTTTTTGTACGAGCGCATCCTTGTCCGGATACTGGGCTTTGGTAACGCACCGCCCCTGCCCGATACTCACGACTTTGGATGTAACGACCAGAATTGAATTCTCTTCCAGGCGCGACAGGACATCGCGCATGACCGCAAAGAGGTCATCCTTGGGCGGCACAAGTGGCCGTGTTTTTACGGGAGTAACGAGCACAAAATCTACTTAGGGCTTTACTAATGATAGAGCTATGAGTTCAAAAAAGTAGGAATGCAGGACTAAAAATAAAACTCCAAGCAAGAGTGCATTGCCAATGTGGTAAATCTCAATTATCTTTTTATTTTCTTCCGATTTTATACTTTCTCTATTACTCCCCTCTATACCTTTGAGTTTTTGCCAATCCACAATTATCTGGCGCCAAAAGAGACCAATAAGTGAGTAGAGAAAAAGAGGTGTTGTCAGAAAGAAGTATCTTCCATAGATAATTGAAGCAACGACAAACACACTGCTTAGTGCAGATAGAAAAATATAAGGAGGGCTCTCTAGAAGTTCTGATAAGTTGAAAGTTGGCATAACTATGGAAGCACTAAAAAAGCGATGGGCGAGGAGGGACTTGAACCCTCAAGAGCTTGCGCTCATACGATTTTGAGTCGTACGTGTATGCCATTCCACCACTCGCCCATGCATACAGAGTATCAAAAAACAGCCGACTGTTCAATACAGATCCATAGGATTCATAGATAAACAAACCCTTCCGATCGGAAGGGTTTGTTTATCGCAGGTTTTGCCATATACTATGTGCATGATACTCCGCAAACGTACGCTTACGCGGTTTATTCTCGAGAAAATCGGCGAAGCCGGATTGGTCTATTTTGACGCATTCTTTCCGCGTCAATATTCGTATGCTCGCATCTCGCGGGAATTTTTCGGTGTGGACGCATACCCGGAGACAAACCCGAGGACCGTCTCTTCCCTACTTGTCCGTTTGAGACGCGAAGGGCTGGTGGCGCGGCGGAAGCGCGAGGGCAAAGATGTCTGGATACTGACAAAACGAGGTGCTGGGCGGCTGAAGCGAGATGTTGTAGCGCCTGTGCCCGCGTCGGACGGCATTTCTCGACTCGTGATCTTTGATATTCCGGAACGGGAGCGCAGGAAACGCGATGCCATCCGAGCGGAGTTGATCGCATGCAACTTCACGCGGCTTCAGAAAAGCGTGTGGATGGGAAGCAATCCCTTGCCCGAGGACTTTATTGCGCTTGTTGATGATCTTCGCCTGAACGGGAAAGTGCACATTTTTAGCATTCAGGGAAAAGGCACTCTGCAGGAAATCTGACGGTGAACAAGTTCTTCCGATCGAAAGGGATTGTTTATTACGGATGCGGCATTGTAAATCAGCGGGTGATGGCGTAAGGTTTTCTTATGGCGCGGGTGATTACATTGTGCAATCAGAAGGGCGGGGTGGGAAAATCAACCTCGGCGCAAGCGCTTGCCGCATTTCTCGGCGCCTACGGGAAGAAAGTACTGCTGGTGGACTTTGATCCGCAGGCGAATACGACATCGGGCATAGGCGTCAATCCGCGCAAACTTGAAAAGAGCGTGTATCACGCGCTCATTGGTCGTGTTCCGATCGGGGACGTGATCATCAAAACAAAATTCGCGGGCATTGATCTCTTGCCCGCGTCGGCAGGCCTCGCGGGTGCCACAATTGAACTCGTTGACATGGCGGGGCGTGAGTATAAACTGAAAGGGATTCTGGAGCATGTGCGGCGGGATTACGATTTTGTCATCATTGATTCGCCGCCAAGCTTGGGTCTGCTCACGCTCAACGCGCTGGTCGCGGCCCAGAAGATCGTCATCCCCGTGCAGTGCGAATATTACGCGCTCGAAGGGCTTGCGGATCTTTTGCGCACGATACAGATGATCAATGCCAATCTGAAAGCCAAGATCGGCGTGATGGGGGCTCTGCTTACGATGTACGATCGCACGTCGCGCCTGCATCGGGCGGTGGCAAAAGAAATCAGGCGCAAATTCCCCGGCTATGTCTTTCAGGCGGTGATACCACGCAATGTCGGACTTGCCGAGGCCCCATCCCATGGCAAAACCATTGTGCAGTACGCGCCCTACAGCCACGGCGCAAAAGCATACCGACGCATTGCAGAGGAGATTTTAAAGATAGAAGGCATGGGCAAACCATGAGTGATCCCCTCGGCAGAGGACTTGAATCGCTGATTCCCGACAAAGGACCGGATGAAATACCGGATGCATTGGCGCGTCCGCAGGCCATCAGCGCAGGAGCGCCGCCCACGGCGACCCCGCTCCTTGAGGAGTCCGCACCGGATATATCTTTGCCATCATCACCGGTGCCAGAGCCGCCGGTCGTGCCATCCATGCCCGTCGCGAACCGGACATACGAAGATCATTTTGTCCCCCGCCGAGACGACTCGGTTTTTTGGATAGAAATAGACAAGATCGACCCCAATCCGTACCAGCCACGGCGCGAGTTTGTTGAAAGCGCTTTGAAAGACCTGTCGGATTCCATACGCGAACATGGCATTCTCCAGCCGATTCTCGTGACCAAGCGGGAAATCGAGACGCCGGGCGGCCTTGCGGTGCGGTATCAACTGATCGCGGGCGAGCGGCGGTGGCGCGCGGCGCGCATGGCGGGACTTTCGCAGATTCCGGCCATGATCAGGCGCGGCGTGCCCGACGACCGGATTCGTTTGGAGTTGGCGCTCATTGAAAACGTCCAGCGCGAGGATCTGAACCCCATTGAAAAAGCAAAGGCGTTCAAGCAATTGATTGACGAGTTTAAACTGGTACAGCGGGAAATCTCGACGCGCGTGGGCAAGTCGCGCGAGGCGATTACCAATACCCTGCGCTTACTCACCCTGCCGTCCGAGATTCAGGACGGTTTGTCGCAGGGGAAAATCAGCGAGGGGCAGGCGCGAGCGATCCTCATGGCGGGCGACGACCCCGTGTTCCAGCGCCAGCTCTACGCCGAGATGGGCGAGCACCGCATGACCGTGCGCGAGGCGGAAAACCGCGCGCGCCAGATCTCGGGCAAGACGCTCGTCCCGCGCACGCGCGCCTCGCGCGTGGGGGATCCGCAATTCCGCATGTGGGAATCGCGGCTGGAAGAAACGCTGGGTACGAAAGTGAAATTGGAGAAGCTCGGCGAGCGCGGAAAGATCGTGGTAGAATTCTACTCTGAAGAAGAATTGCGCGCCATTTTACGCAAGATCGTCCACGAATTATAACTAGATATATAAAAGTCGTTATCCGATCTTACTTTTATGGGAACGGGGTTATAGAGAGATATCGGTAAAAACCGAACAAATAAAAATGAGGCCGGCGGAGATCCGCGCGGCCTCGTGGTGTTTTGGCCTATCGACAAAAGAGCGGGAACGTCTGCCAAACAAGATAGGCCGGATACGAGAGGACGACGACGCAGGTCAGGACGATCGCGGCGCGTCGCAAGCGGTCCTTGACTATGCACCGCCGATACGCGCGCATAGTAGGGTGATTATGCTCACTGCCGCCCGCGTAGTGTCCGATACAAAAATATTTTGACGTCATCCGACTGATCCTCCTGGAGAAATCGCCTTTTTCTCCATCCCAATCTGTCGCCCTCTGCGACAAGGGGGATAGAACCGAGGCGCGTTGAGGGACATCATCATCATCCATTCCGTTTTGAATTATACCTTATATAAGATAATATGTCAAGTGCAATGGTGAAACGATACTGATGCTACTGATGCTATTTTAACTTCCGCGGGTCGTCCCATGACGCCCAGTCGCATTTTGGGTAGCGGCTACAGCCGTAGAACATCTTGCCCCGCCGCGTGCGGCGTATGATCACGTCGCCCTCGGTGCATTTTGGGCATGCCATGTCGATCGTCTGCGGCGCTTGCTTCTCCTGTCCGGCAAGGGGTTTGG
>MHQR01000006.1 GCA_001820725.1 Candidatus Sungbacteria bacterium RIFCSPLOWO2_01_FULL_54_21
TTACTCCGCATTTTTTATCAACCGCGTCAGATCACCTCCCAGCTTTCATTGACTGTGCACTCAATTTGTTCGATGGCGAAATTGTATCTTTTTCGGTCTTGATCGATTGAAATATCTTGACTGTCGCCGGTATAAAATTCTGCGATGTGCATTGCACCTTCTTTCGTTTTGGCGCGAACCGTAACCAAATATGATTTTGTTAGGGCAACTTGATATTTTTTCATACTTTAAATTTTTGGAAACCCAAATTTCATGTTATTGAATCCACCGACCAAAACGCTTGGGAGCATTTCCATATATTGAAACCTTACCATTGAATTTTTTGGTCATTGGTATTTTCCCAAATAAAATCTCCATCACTTTTGGCTTTATCATGTTAAACCGTATTTCTCGATAATGAATCTCACTGTCATTTCTCATTTCAAGTTCACCAAGATTTATTCCGTTATATCTGAGCAAAACTTTTTGCTCCGAAATTTCTCCTGTGCGACGACCTGTTGAATTACATACCTCCAGATTTTCACTAAGGACATTGATCACATCTTGATTAAGAAAAACATGAAAAATGCCGTCATGCTTGACCGTCAAATAATTCACTTCGCCACCATTGAAAAGCGATTTATTGAGAAAGGCGCGTAAGCGCGGCTTCTCACTCAACTTTTCTGATAGCGCACGCATATGAATTCTCAACTTCTCTTTTGCGGAAATTTTGTCCGCTTGGTACTTCGCAAAAGTCGGAGGAAATGCTTTTATACATTCCGCCAGCAACGCTCCGACGCCATTCATTACGCGAAATGCGTCGTCCGATTCAAAACGCCCCAATCCATATAAAAATACTTGCCATTTTTTCTGACCGCTTTTTACAGAGTGAGCATCACCAGATGGATCGATGACATCCTTTTTCGCGTGCGGATTATTTTGATAGTCGTTTGGTAAGCCGATAGCCAATGCAAACTCTAAAGCGTCGTCATGCCCTTGTTGACGAACTTGTCTCGCGCCAGCACTTGAAAGCGCGCGTTTCTTCCTTTTTATTTCGGGAGTTTCCATATAAGTAATTCGTGAGATTTTTTCACATGGCTTCCGTTATTATCCCTCTTTCTATTCTCTCCAATTCTAGTATCACCTTGACTGAAAGTGTATTGCCAAGACGGGGTTATCATATCAAAATTTTTATACCATTCCCTAATCGTAGAGCAATCATTGTATGACAAGACAAAACCACCTTTATGCTCCATTAATAAGTCGCGCAACAATTCATGCTTAAAGCCGTTGTGGTGTATGGGGAAATTTCTATGAGGATAAAGACCAACAAAAGTTTTGCTGTCGCCATCTAGGTAATATGGCGGGTCGCAATAGAGAAAATCGTTTTTGTGTTTTGGCATGATCTCTTCAAAAGATGCACATTCAACCTGCATGGTGGTGGCTTGAAAGCTTCGGACTTTTTCAAGCATGGCTTGATACCGCTCTTTTTGAAGATAGACACTGGACGGCCAGCCAAGAAAGTGTGGACCATAAGATGTATTGTGGTTGAAATAGTAATAAGCGGCTAAATCGAATCTGTTTAATTTTTCCTCCTTTTTCCAGTGTTTCTTTAGACGATCCTTCGTTTTCTTGAATTCCTCTCTGGTCGGCTCAAAATTCAATAGTCGCTCATATAATACTTTCGGATTTTTGAGTTGTACGCTCCAATAATTGATAAGTATATCGAATATGTCATAACCGATGACCGGTAGTTCTAATTCTTTTGCTATCGCGACCTCTACGGATCCAGCCCCAAGAAATGGCGAGACGACCCTTTTTACAGTATCTGGTATGAGTTTTACAACAAAACCAACAGCAAGGCTTTTCCCTCCTGCATATCGGATTGGCGCGCCCATGTATCGTTTATACTCTATTTTCCCGCTCGGACTCGCTAATCTCTTAAGGAAGGTTTTCTTGCGTTCGGCCAGCGTATTGGGGAGTAATCCGGCAAAATCAAGATGTGATAGATTTCTTTTCTCGGCGACTGTTGTTTGCATATTTTTCAATAAAGTAGAGATTAACAGATTCCCGATTGCCCCTTCTTCTTAATTATACTTTGTCTTGCCCGGCACATCAATGGGTCAAATAGGGGCGGTTCAGGCCATTGCTTTTGTCCCAGGTACCTTTGTTGACGCTCACTTGCCGCCCGGCGTGCACGGTAAATCCGCCATTGGAAAGGAGGTAAGGAGGATCGGCGAAAACCATATCCACGGAGTTTTCTGGGGTCTCTGCCAAAATATCCAGGCAGTTTGCCTGATAGAGTTTGAATCTCGGTTTTTCGTAGTAGGGCGCGCGCATAGGTTGTTCAATTATAGAGAAGCAGTACTACTCTCACAAGCAAAGATTATCCTCTAATGACACCGGATGTCGCCGTCAGCGTTTCTTCGGGGGTGTCCCCTCCGTAGGGGTCTTCCCTGTATTCTTTCTTTATCTGCTCCACTTCCTTTTGTGTTTGGTATTCGGGGCTTTTTTGATAGCGGATGTAATCAATGGCAAACAGGATACCCATGCCTATGGCGACAATAGTAAGAGCCCCTCTAAAGAATTTCACGATGTTTTTTGTCATGTCTCAATCCTAATGTTCTCCCCCGAGCAGTACAATCAAGTTATCCACATCAATGACAGCGGAAGTCGCCGTTGGGCGAATTGCCTGCGTCTTCCGAAAAAATCAGATAGGTATTTTCATGCGCGATACGCGGATGATTCGGCAGGTATTTCTCCAACCACCCCGACCATGGATAATGCGTGAATACGTCTTCATCAACAAAATAAACATCCGTCTCTAGCAGACGATCACCTATAAATGAGGATGTGGCCACTACGGCATATGCCTGACGCAATACTTCTTTGGAAAGAGGGCTGGAACGAAACTCTCCTACAAAGTAGTCGCAGTGATTGGAGTTACCGAAAAGCCCGAATTCCGCCATTTCCGAGCGCAACTGGGACGGTGTGGGATGGACTGGATGCATACTCGACCTGAAGTGCCTCTGCATAGCCCATAGCCGATAGTTATGGATGGGCATCTTCCATGTTATGGAAAGCATAAATAAAATAAGGAGACAGAAGACAATAAGCCCAAAGCCCGCGAATACTCTCATGGTGATGTCGGATGCCCGCGACACGATCACCGGAGCCACTGTTTGGCCAGTTTATAGAATTCATCGGCGATCTGCAGTCCCCTATCGTTGGATTCGGGTTGAGTCCGGGGAGGTCGATGGGGCAGATGATAAAGGGTCGCGATGATCTCGGGTCTTTGATTCAGATCAACAAACTTTTTCCATTCGTCAATAAGATCGCGCATCCTCGCGGCAGCGAAGAAAATGCCATGCTCCGGCTTTTTCAGATACGGATACAGCTCCTGCCGGGTGATCTTTTGAATATTTTTGGGAGACAACCTGCTGTCTCTTGGATTGGGATTATAATAACCTTTCTTTATAAGACCAAGGGCAGTGTCTATCTTTACCTGTGCGATGCCGACCGATGTATTTGCCCCAAGAAAATGGCCTCCTAACGGATCGGTTACTATCTGCCAAGGCGCAAACCTCGCGATTTCATCAATAACAATCGCGCCGAGAAGATGCGGGTCTACATCAAATCTTTCTGCTGCGGCAAAAATCAAATCCCGATGCGGCTGAAGCTTTTTCCTTGCTCTCTCCATGGTAATGAGAGCATGGTCACCGATAACGATATAAGTACCTCCGTCCTCTTCCAGCGCATGCTTATAGAGTGGCCAATAAGTACCGAATGCCTGCGTGGAAAAAGCATGATGCAGATCGTCCGGCGCAGAAAAGATCCGGTATGAAGAAACGGAAATGCTATCCAATTGCTCTTTCTTGGGAAGACCGCGTTTTGTCCGCAGATACACCCCCGTATCGTGGTGGACTGGATAGATGTTTTCTAGCTTACCTTGTTTTGCCAAATCAACGGCTTCCGGCAAGGAGTACGCCCGCAAAGTATCCGTGACGAAGACGAGATTCTTCCCGCGGGAATCGGTGGCGACGAGAATGATTTTCATACCGACATGGTATCACCTGTCCGCGTTTTATAACAACGATGGGTTATCCCTATGTATCTGATGCGGCAGTACCTGCACTCCAGACATCACTCCGGCGCACTTCCCTCCAGCGTGATTTTCAGCTGTAAAGCCGACGTCATCCGTATCTTTTCTGACACACGCATATTTTTTGACATAACTGCAGGTACTGGGCGATATTAGAACCTTGCTTCTGCAAGGACAGTCATCTCTTTCGTGCAGTTTTGCATAGACGTTCTACCTAATTTTTATTATATCACTCGTGCGGGGAAAAGAAAAAGCCGGCGGTTGTGATGCCGTCGGCAACGATTTGGTATTCTCTATACTTCCGCAAGAAATGTCTCGTATTCGCCGTGAATACTGTTTTGTCTCTCCGCTGAAGCGCGGATCGCACGCCATTCCTGCTCAAACTTCAACTGCTCGCTTCGCAGATAATCTCGCAGCAAGGTAAACGCCAGAGATTGGCCTATACCCCATATGACTGCCGGCCATATCCAGCCACGAACTTGGCTCGGAGAGACAGTAAGCACATAGAAGAGGAAACCGACGACAATGGAGGTTAAAAAGGCATAGGCGACCTGTGCGGCTCCGGTGAGATATCCTCCGGTAGCGCCTCTCCGATTGAACCGATGCTATGTTAGCCGGATGTCAGGATCACGGGACTCCCAAAACACCGCTATATAACCGCCGATGCGAAATGCTTGGCTGAAACTGTTGATGTAGATAAGGCACGACAGTCCGAGCACCGCGTACAGAAAAAACGCGAATGCGGCCGGACCAACATATGGGGTCTCTGATTTCCCCATATACCACGCAAGAGCGCCGACGACAAACGCGCTCGTCACATAGAGAATAAATCTGCTATGCGTGAGTAGCTCACGCAGTTCGTCACGCAAGGTGATATACTCTTCCGCTCTGTTGTAATCCGCCTGCCGCATCGCCTACTCTCCTCAATCAAGATCGCCTCGCATGGCTTGATGCAGTTTTCTTAACAATTGCCCAAGCCCTGCACCAAAAAGATACGCGAGCCATGTATGTTCCGGGTCGTCCGGCACGAAGACGAGGTAACAGATCATCACAATCAAACTCGCCACCATCATTATCGGCAGGCCATACAGCAACAGACGATCTTTCGTTTCAAAACTAATCCACTCCCGTTTGGACGTCTTCATCCGACACCTCTCTAGCTGAAGATTTCCTATAATAGATTCTCAAACAACCACTTTATAATATAAAATGAGTAGATAAAAATGTCAACTGCCGGGCTTGGATTCGAACCAAGGTGACGACTTTCAGAGAGTCGCATCCTACCACTAGATGACCCGGCAATGATGCTTTTTCCTGCTTTTCGGGATATGCGAAAAGCGCCTTTCGGCGCTTTTCAGTGTACCCTATGTTTTGAAAATATTCCAGTTTATGCGCTATACGTTCAAGTACCTGCGGATGGCGATGAAGCTGGAGATGACGCCGAGTGCCACGCCCGTGCCGAGCATGATGAGGGAAAATTGCACGAGGTTGGACAGGAAATAGGTGAAGAGATTAAATTCGGGCACCAGAAACGCGAGCTTGGGGGACGCGAGCCACGCGATTGGGAAAAACACGAGCAACACTACGGCTGTTGCGGCTACGCCGTACAAAACGCCGCTGATGAGAAAGGGTCCGCGGATAAACCAGGAGGATGCGCCGACGAGACGCATGATGCCGATTTCCTCGCGCACGGTGTAGATCGCCAGACGAATGGTATTGAACGCGACGAGTACGGCGATGAAGGCAAGGATGATGGTGAGGATGGCCCCGCTCCCCCGCACCGTACCCATGACGGACGAAAGGCGTTCAATCACCGCCTGATTTTCAAAATAGTTTATTTTTTCCACGACCGGATATTTCTTGCCTGCCAGAAAATCGCTGATCGCGGCATAGTGTCCGGGATCAATGGCCGCGATGTTGATGCTCGCCTGCAGAGGATTGTCGCCCAATTCTTCCAGGGCGCTGACAATCAAGGCGTTTTCTTTGTGTCGCTCGCGGAAGCGGGCAAGGGCAGCATCGCGCGAGATATATTCCACATGCCGCACATCGGACAGTGCTTCTATTTCGTTCTTCACTGCCATGATCTGCGGCTCTTGCGCGTTGGCAGTGAAGTACACCGTAATGTCTATCTTGGACTCCAGGGAACGGAGCGCCGTATCGGCAAAAGCGCCCACAAACACCACATTGCCCAACACAAAAAGCACCAGCGTCATCACCATCGTGGTCGCAGTAGAAAGCCAGCCATTGCGCCGAAAGCCCAAAAAACCAGCCCGTATAACTCGTTGTAGAGTAATGAATTTCATGCTTGATACGTCCCCTTCGCATTATCGCTCACGATCTCGCCCTGATCAAGCACGATCACGCGCTTGTCGAGCGTATTGATCACCTGCTTATCGTGCGTGGCCAAAATGACCGTGGTGCCGAGCTGATTGATTTTTTTTAAAAGCTTTACAATCTCGCCGGTATTCACGGAGTCCAAATTGCCCGTGGGCTCGTCGCCGAGCAGTACATCCGGACGATTGACGAGTGCGCGGGCAATCGCCACGCGCTGTTTTTCCCCTCCGGAGAGCTGGTGCGGGAAATTATCCATCTTGTCCGCGAGTCCGACAAGGTCAAGCACTTGGGGCACGTCTTCATCTATCTCGGCATCCGTTCTGCCTGCCGCTTCCATAGCAAACGCCACGTTTTCTGCCGCCGTCTTGGTCGGCAGAAGTTTATAATCCTGAAACACGGTGCCTATTCTCCTGCGCACATGGTGCAGTTCGTCGCGCGTGAGCGCGGTCACGTCCAGGCCGTCGAGAAAAATCGTCCCTTCGGTCGAGTCCTCTTCGCGGAGCAGTAATTTCAACAGCGTGGTCTTACCAGCGCCCGACGCCCCTACCAACGAGACGAATTCCTTGGGCTCGATGCGAAGCGTTACGTTGCGCACCGCCGCAGAATTATGACTGTAGATTTTGGATACGTTGTCGAAAAAAATCATTTACTCACTACACACTACTTTCTAATTTCTGCTTCAATAAATTCGTCCAACTCTCCGTCCAATACTTTCTCTATCTGCGAGGTCTCCATGCCCGTGCGGTGGTCTTTTACCATCTGATAGGGATGCATGACGTACGAGCGTATCTGATTGCCCCACTCAATGGATACTTTTTCCTGGCGCACGCCCCGACGCTCCTGCTCTCTCCGATCTAATTCTAACCGATACAGGCGCGACCGCAAGAGCGCCATGGCGGTCTCGCGATTTGATTCCTGCGAACGCTCTGCTTGCGATGCCACCGTAAGTCCCGTAGGAACGTGCGTGATGCGCACCGCGGTCTCGCGCTTGTTCACATTTTGCCCGCCCGGTCCGGATGAGCGGAAAAAATCTATCGTAATGTCGTCCGGATTGATCGGAACTTCCTCGGGTACGACAAACTCCGGCATCACGTCAACGAGCGCAAACGACGTGTGCCGCAACTGCTGGCTGGAAAACGGGGAAATCCTGACCAGCCGGTGCACGCCAGATTCTTTGTTCATGTATCCGTAGGCAAAGGGCGCTGCCATCAGTATCGTCGCATTCTTCATGCCCCATCCGCCGGGGCCGTTATTCTCGCCCCAGTGCTCATGAATCATGCGCGTTTTCCATCCGCGGTGCTCGCCAAACCGGCTGTACATGCGCACTAACAGCGCCGCCCAATCCTCGGCGTCTTTGCCCCCTGCTCCGGCATACACCGAAACAATGGCATTGCCTTTGTCGTATTTTCCGGCAAAAAAAAGTTCCGCCTCCAATTGCTTCACCCCGCGCTCAAGCGCATACGTGCGCGTGTCCGCTTCCTCTGCGATCGCGGCATCTTCCTCTGCCATGGGCAGGAATTCTGCCAATGCATGGGCTTCCTGTTCTAAATCCGCTATCCGCTCCATGTCGCGCTTGAGTCCGGCAAGGGTCTGGCTTCGCTCTGACGCGCGCCGATTATCGTCCCAAAATCCGGGGCGCACCATTTCTTCCTCAATGTTCGCTATTTCTTTTTGCTTTCCCGCAATGTCAAAGACGGTCCGCCAATTGGCGGATGCTATCCTGCAAAGCGTCCAGTTTTCCCTTCAACTCATCCATGCCGACATCCTACCACGACGGAACAAAAGAAAAAAGGGCGCGTCACGGCCAGGTCGGAAGCTTTTGCAGATTTTCAAAAATTTCCCCGTACCGTAGTACCCCTGCGCGGCCAATCAGTTCCAAAACGAGCAACCGTATACGGTCATAATTTTTGAATAAAATCGCTCTCATCTGTTCACTCCAAAGAACGATTGTTGTGTAGAGAACTCACCAAAGACAAGGATACCAGAAACCAGTAACCCGCGCATCCCCGATGGGGATGCGCGGGTTACTGCTAAGCCGGAGGCGAGGATCGAACTCGCGACCTACTGTTTACGAAACAGTCGCTCTGCCACTGAGCTACACCGGCGTATCGCATTCGCTTCTACGATAGCCGAGAATCATTCTTTTTTCAATGCTCCCTCGCTGTAGAGGTTGGCGGCGTTCCAGAGGAGCCATCCGGCGTCTTCAGCGGCTTCGGCCGCGTCTATTTGCATACGGACTTTTTCTGCGCCGTACGGACGCCCCGCCGCTTTATCATCCTCGTGAAAAAAATCCTCCAGCCACGGACGGATACGCGCTCCCGCTATTGAGGGTTGATTGCGCGCACTGTCCCCTGCCGATGTTGCAACATCGGCAGTCGCGTAGTTTGAAGAACTGCTGGACGCAACTTCGGCACCACGCAAACGCGCAAACGATCGTCGATCGTTTGCGTCAATCGTTTGCGGGTTATTTATAACATTAAGGTAATCCCGCGCGGCAATCAGAGATCTCCCGACGACGACATCCGGATGCATGCGCGCCTCAGCAACCGAATAATGTACCGCAGGCAGATTATTCGCAGGATCCGCGGCATAGGAGAAACCGCTGTAATAATGCGAGGGATATACCATAAAAGAAACGTAGTCAAAGAGATGCCCGATGTCGTCGAGACGCTGGCCAATTGTCAGGTCTTCGCGCTGTGCCGCCACATAACCGAACAGATCGACAGACAGCATGATCTCCGGCTTGTACTGCTTGAGGTTGTCGTGGAGAAATGCAAAGAATGACTTGAGCACTTCGTGGCGCGGCGTGTTACTGTCCCACACGGGGTACATCGCGTTTTCCACGTCGCCGTCCGAGGGAAAGCGTATATAGTCAAATTGTAATTCGTCAAAACCTACATCAATCATCCGCTTGGAAATGTCCAGAATATAATTGCGCACATCCAGAGACGCGGGATCCATCCAATAGCCGCCGCGCCTGTCCTGCCACAGCGCGGCGCCGACTGCCGGCGCTGGCGTGCCCGCGGGCTTGGCAGCCAGATGTCTCTTTCTCACGCACTCTCCCCCGACCACATGGGGAGCATTGCGCGCCAGATACCAATCCGGATGCGCCGCGACCTGCGACGCGTCTTTGAACACCGTAATCCGCGCGATACTCCAGATGTTTTTTTGTTTCAGTTCCGCGAGAAGTTCTCGCGTTCTCTTTTCGTCATAATCCACGCCGCACACTTCTTTCACGTCAATCACGATGCCGTTGACCTCCGTTTCCTCGGCAATGCGGATGATATTTTTCCGCAATCGCGTAGCGCCAGCCCCAGGATCGTTCGCCACATCCGCCGTCATATAGAGTCCCTTTATTTTTGACGAGCGCTCCCGCGCCTCGGCAATGAGCTCGGCAGGGGTCTTTTCTTTCGGTACGGTCTCGCCCCCGCCCAGACCAATGATTGCCGGACCCACACTATTTAAAAAGCCAGAAAACAGATGCGCGGGAAAAAACAAAAATCCGCCGACGACCCCCGCGCCCGCAAGAAACACAATCCCGAATCCGCGCAAAAACTCCCGCATGCCGCTCATCCTACGGCATGAGCGGCATGCGTGCAATGGAAACAAAGAAAAAGTGCTCAATTCTAAACTTTGCACGAACCCATTTTGAGCGGAACGACTGAACCGCCCCGCCGCCGCTCGCTAACGCTCGCCACACCAAAGAAAG
>MHQR01000007.1:0-4943 GCA_001820725.1 Candidatus Sungbacteria bacterium RIFCSPLOWO2_01_FULL_54_21
ATTGCCACTTCTTTTGGCGGCGCCTTGATGCCAAGCTCATCAAGATCGGATTCCGACAAAAACCGCAGAGCCAGATACCGAAAGATGTAATCCGCAATTGAGGTCGCCACCTGTATATCCGCATTCTCCGTGTACCCGGCTGGCTCGAATCGGCTGTAGGAGAAGCGCTTTACAAAGTTCTTGAGCGGCACGCCGTACTGGATAGCAATGGATACCGCAATAGCCGCGACATCCAAAAGCCCTGCAAGCGTTGATCCTTGCTTGGACATACGGATAAATATTTCTCCCAGCGTGCCGTCCTCGTGCATGCTGTATGTGAGAAATCCTTCGTGTCCGGCGATCGAGAACTTGTGCGTCTCCGACGGCCGGGTGGGCGGCAAATGCCGTCGCACGGGCATACTTGGCTCTTTTTTCTTTTTTTCCTTGTCCGAAAGATTCAGGGGCTGTGCCGCTTTTGATCCGTCGCGATACACCGCAAACGCCTTGAGTCCCATTTTCCAGCCCATGATGTATGCTTCCATTATTTCTTCGGCGGTCGTCTCGGCAGACATGTTAAACGTCTTGGAAACTGCGCCGGAGAGGAACGGCTGGGCCGCGGCCACCATTTTGACGTGTCCTTGCCACGAGATCACGCGGTTCCCCTGCAAGGGTTTGACCGCGCAGTCAAACACGGCCAAATGTTCGTCTTTGATCGCGGGTGTGCCTTCAATCGTGCCGTGTTCTTCGATATATGCGAGAATGGCGCGGCGTTCTTCTTCGCGGTATCCCAATTTTTCCAATGCCTGCGGCACGGTGGTGTTGATGAATTTCATGGTGCCGCCGCCAACGAGTTTTTTCGTCTTGACCAACGCAAATTCCGGCTCGATCCCCGTGGTCGCGCAATCCATCATCAAGCTGATCGTGCCTGTGGGAGCCAGCAACGTTACCTGGGAATTCCTGACGCCGTGCTTTTTGCCCAGCGTCAGCGCCTCGTTCCACACTCTCGCCGCCGCATCGTATATCGCGCGATCGCCCACGAGGCCTGGCCGCACGCGGCCGACCGCGTCATGGTGCATGCCAATGACTTTCAATTGCGGCTCTTTATTGAGTTCGTATCCGTCATAGGGGCCCATGCGGCGGCTTATCTCCGCAGAAAAGCGATATGCTTCTCCCGTCATGAGCGCCGTGATAGCGCCTGCCGTGTGACGGCCCGTATCTGAATCGTACGGCATGCCCCATGCCATAAGGAGTGCGCCCAAATTGGCATAACCCAGACCGAGCTCGCGGAACGCGTGCGCGTTCTTGCCGATCTTCTCGGTCGGATAACTGGATCCGTCAACGATAATTTCTTGCGCAAACAGCATGACGTCTACGGTGTGGATGAACCGGCGTACGTCATAGGTTCCATCGGCATTGAGATATTTCAAAAGATTGATGGATGACAGATTGCATGCGGAATTGTCCAAGTGCAGATATTCCGAGCACGGATTGGACGTCGTGATCCTGCCGCTTACCGGACAGGTGTGCCAGCGGTTGATCGTGGTGTCGTATTGGATGCCAGGGTCGCCCGATTCCCACGCGGCCTTGGCAATCTCGGCCATCAGATCACGCGCGCGATATTCTTTGGCCGGCGTTCCGCTCGTCACATAGCGCGTGCTCCACTGCTCGTCCTGTTCCACGGCAGTCATGAATTCGTCCGTAACGCGCACCGAGTTATTGGCATTCTGGTATTGAATCGAATTCCACGCGGGATTGTTTAGGTCATGCATCTGATACCCCGCTTCCATGAGCGCGCGGACTTTCTTCTCCTCCTCCGCCTTACATCGGATAAACTGCATGATGTCCGGATGGTCAATGTTCATGACCACCATCTTGGCGGCGCGCCGCGTGGAGCCGCCGGACGCAATCATACCCGCAACAGAATCGGCGCCCCGCATGAATGCAACCGGACCGGACGAGCGGCCGCCTGCGGACAACGTCTCGCCGGACGAGCGCAAGGGCGAAAGATTGACGCCCGAACCCGAACCGCCTTTGAAAATCACGCCTTCGGTCCTGATCCAGTCCAAAATAGAATCCATGTTGTCTTCTACGGCGAGGAGAAAACACGCACTGCACTGGGGCTTGTCAGAGACACCCACATTGAACCACACCGGAGAATTGAATGCCGCGCGCTGGTGGAGCAGGATATAGCGCAATTCGTCGCTGAATACCGCGACATCCTGATCGTCCAGATGTCCGAACTTCACGCCCCATTCCGCGAGAACTTGTACCACGCGGTCAATCATTTGTCGCGCAGAGGATTCGCGCTCTGGAGAGCCGATGCGGCCTCGAAAATACTTGGAACCAGCGATACTGCACGCATTATCCGACCAAAAATCAGGGAATTCCAATTCCCGCTCCTCGACAGTGCTGTTCATGCCACTGCCGCGTATCGTCACTTTCATATTCTTCCACGCCACTTGGTCATAGGGATGCGCGCCCTCTTTGGTAAAGACCCGTTTGAGAGGAATTTTGCGCCGGTTGAGCGCGGAACGTGCGGCGACCGTTGTGATGGACGATACGGCGACTCCTTTTGGCATGTGCGCGTTCCGCTGCCGTGCCACGCTCCCGAAATTGCGTAAACGATTGACAATCGTTTACGCGCTCAGCGGCACGACACAGATGGGACATGCGGGTGAACCGCTGACAACTTCGGCAGCGGGACACGGCAGCGGTAATTCAGTAAATAGGTATAATCATCATACCCCCGAAACTCTTGCCTGCTGTGGATAACTTGAGCTTCGTTGACAAAGACAAGAGGAAATTACCAAATGCCCCCAAAAATCATGCTAGATAGAAAAGAAAATCGCCCCGTCAAAACACGGGACGATTTTCTTTGCGCTTGACAGCTTTTTGAATGCCAAGGATTACTTGTTCCGCCGCCGCAGAAACGCCGGAATGGCGTCCCAATCGTTCTCCTGCGGGGCTGGTTGGCGACTGCTCGGCAAAGGCGCCTTTTCCCCGCTTGGCGTAGCGGAGAAAGAGGAAATGGGGGTCTTTTTTACTTCCACTTGATGCTCCTCTTTGCCCAATGGCGTATGCCCCGCCCCCTGCCCGCCGGGGAAACCCGTGGCAATGACCGTTATCTTCACCTCTCCTTTCTTGAGCCGTTCGTCGTGCACGGCGCCGAAGATGACCTTGGCGTCGCGGTCAATGGATTCGGTGATCACCCGCGCCGCTTCGTTTATCTCCCACATGGTCAGGTCTATGCCGCCGGATACGTTGAACAAGACACCTCGCGCGCCTTCAATAGAGATGTCCAATAGCGGAGAATTGATTGCGGCCTTTGCCGCGGCAACCGCCCGATCCTCACCCGTGCCGTAACCCACGCCCATGAGCGCAGAGCCGGTGTCGCGCATGATGGCGCGCACGTCGGCAAAGTCCACGTTGATGATGCCCGGCGTGACAATAAGATCGGAGATGCCTTGTACCGCGTGGCGCAATACGTCGTCGCAGATCGCAAACGCGGACAAAAGCGGCATATCTTTGCCAATCACCGCAAGGAGCCGATCATTGGGAATGGTAATCAGCGCATCTACCCGATCGCGCAATTCGCGCCACGCATCCTCGGCAATGCGCGTGCGCTGTATGCCTTCGAAATTGAACGGCTTGGTGACCACGCCGATGGTCAGCGCACCGGAGTCGCGCGATACTTCGGCAATCACCGGACTTGCGCCGGACCCCGTGCCCCCGCCAAGACCGCAGGTCAAGAACACCATGTCCGCACCCTTGAGAGCTTCGTGGATTTCGTCGCGATTCTCCTCTGCGGCTTGCCGCCCCAAATCAGGATTCATGCCCGCTCCCAGGCCCTTGGTCAGATTCTTTCCTATATGTATCTTGGTCCGCGCTTTGGTAAAATGCAGGTCTTGCGCGTCGGTATTGATGGTCAAAAAATCAACCCCATTGATCTTGTGGTCGATCATACGCGTCACCGCCTTGCCCCCCCCGCCGCCGATACCGACGACTTTGATGCGGGCGTATGTTTCAATGTCTGGTTTTACATTTGGCATAAAAATAAAAGTCCCTCTGCCGACTATTGATACCGGCCTTTGGCATAGCACTGCCGATGTTGCGTGCGCCGCTCCCGACATTGCTTTTCGCTCAGCGGCACGGCACGTCTGGAACGGTGGCCCATACTATGGAAACATCACGCAATCTCGGCAGCGGGACACGGGAGCGTGGTACGACGGGCACGAGTTCCATGCGCTCAACGACCGCGCAACATCGGCAGCGGAACGCCCTATCGGACATACTATATCGGACGGCGCTAGGGAAGTAAAGAGCGCAGCCACCGGACGATCCGCACCTGCCCGCCCGCGTAGGGAAAATGACGCATCCATCCGGCGCCAGGTTCTTTGCGCTTGCCCGCGGCCCAGCGCGCAATACCGAGCGCTGCGGCCATGGGCGGGCCTTCGATTTCATCCAACATCGGGGAAAATCCCTGCGGCACACCCTGCTCCACGGGCAGTTCTAGCTCTCTGCGCGTAAGGTTCAAGATGCCTGGCACCAAGGACGAGCCGCCGATGAGCACTACACCGCCGGGAAGGAGGCGCGCGCGATTGATGCGGCGCAATTCTTTTTGCAAAAGCTCGAAGAGGTCCTGCAAGCGCGCTTCAACGATCTCGGCAAGCGTGCGACGCGAAAAAACCTCTTCCTGGCCGGGAATGAATTCCGCCAGGCGTATGCCGTCGCGTTTTGGCAAGTCCGCGGCCATGACAGTGCCATACGCCAGCTTGATTTGTTCGGCCACATCAAATGCCTGGCGAAAGCCGATTGCCACATCTCCGGTGATGTGATTGCCGCCAATCGGAATCGCGCCCGCGTGCACGGGCACGCCTTCTTCAAAGACAATAAACGAACTGCTCCCCCCGCCGATGTCCAGCAGAATCGCGCCCAATTCTTTTTGCCGCTTGGTAAGTACGGTC
>MHQR01000007.1:4957-16110 GCA_001820725.1 Candidatus Sungbacteria bacterium RIFCSPLOWO2_01_FULL_54_21
AAATAATGATTTGAGGTACAAAGACGTGCCCTCAATCACCAGCGCTTCGGCTTCCAGCCGCACGCCGTGCATGCCAATGGGGTCGCGTACGCCCGATTCATTGTCCACCTTGAACTCGCGGGGGATGATGTGGAGAACTTCTTTGTTGTGGTTCTTGGGAATAAAGGCCTCGGCCGCAGAAAGCACGCGCTGGACATCTTCGGGCGCGATTTCCTGGTCCGCACGGGACACCGCGACCACGCCGCGCACTGACGTAGATGAGATATACGAGCCGTCCACGCCCACCCAGCACGAACGCACGGGTACTCCTGCGGTTTTCCGCGCCTGATCTACGGACTGGCGGATGGCGGCCGCCGCGTCGTCCACATCAATAACTGCCCCCCTACGCACACCCCCAGAGGGTACTGATCCCATGCCTAAAATGTGCAATGCGTCCCGTTCGGGGACGCGCTCCGCCACTACGGTTTGCACCATAGCGCTTCCTACGTCAACGGCGGTGATGATGTCGCGGCGGGCCATTTCTGAATTGTTCCAGAATTTCCTGCTCTACACGGGAGAATTTCTTTTCGGCTAATGCGGACTGCTCATGATGCACTCCCGATAGATGGAGCATACCATGCACGATCATCCATGTCATCTGATATTCAAACGAATGGCCCTGCGCTTTTGCTTCAGCGCGTATCACCGCGGGGCACACGAGTATTTCCCCATATTCCTTGGAGTACCGGAAAGACAACACATTGGTCGCCGTGTTTTTTTTGCGATAGCGGCGATTAAGTGCACGCGACTCGGCTGTGGAGACCGACACCACAGAAATCTCCGCAGGCAATCGCTTTGCGATTGCCTGCGGCAGGCACTTGACAATCCGCTTTGCAAATGATATATTTTTCGGCGTGTGGAGGATCGTACCTTTCATTTTGTTCACGAACAATTAGGAGAATGGCGTGAAAATCTTAGTCGCTGAAGATAGTACCCCAATACGAAAAGATGTCTCCATGTCTCTCACAGATATGGGACATGAAGTTCTTGAAGCGGCTGATGGTTATGAAGCAACCGTCGCTCTTCAAGAAAACGATGTTGATATTCTGCTGACCGACATGCAGATGCCGGGCTTGTACGGCGACGAGGTGATTCGGTGGGTCAAGACGAACAAACCATCCATAAAAACTATCCTTATGAGTGGACACCCGCGGATCAAGCAATATGCGGCAGAGTGCGGTGCAGACGTTTATATTGAGAAAGGAGGTTTGACATCCTGGTCAGAAAAAATTTCCAAAGCACTTGAAAAAATTATGCGCGCATAGCCCCTCGTTCGTTCGCCGCCAGCATCCGCTTCACCGCGGTAGCCACGCGCTCGCCCGAGGCGCGACCCGCGATGAGTTTTATCGCGACGGCCAATGTCCTTTTCAGACGCTCCTGCAACCACCGGTTGCAGGAGCTTTTTAACTTCTCATTACACCTTCCATTGTTATGGCGATTTACTCTATCCGACTCCTCATACATCCCTATAGGTACTCTCACTCCGGATTTTGACGGAATCGATGACTATGCTCCTTGAGTGCTCGTAATGGAAAATGATCCTGAACCGACCCTTCCGCGCACGGAACAGATCGCTCCCCTTCAGCTTCTTGACATGCGCATTCCGAAAAGTGTTGTCATTCACCAAATTGTCAATAAAGGACTGCAAATATAGTCGTTCTTTTCGTGGCAGGCGCAAAAAGAGCTTTCGGATTTTGTCCATGTCCGATTTACGCGTTCATCTTCTTCAAGAGCGTCAGGAGATCAGACGCTTTCAGTCCCCTGCCTTTGTTGTCGCGCAAGGCGTCAAAAACCGTATATTCTTTTCCTCCGCCGCGGATCGTAATCTCCGCAGGAACAATCTCAACCATCTCTCCCTTGACGCGCAGGACGATCTGCGCGGCTTTTGTCTTTCTGCGCCACGCCACCGGAAGCGTGATCTGCCCCTTGCTGGTTATATTTTGAATCCGCGCATTGAGTACGGTCTGCATATTCCTTATATTATTACTTCCTTACTTTCTGTCAAGAAGCACCTTTACCAGCGTAGCAACCCGATCGCCGGACGCGCGGCCTCCGATGGCCTTCATCGCCTGTCCCATCACTTTGCCGAAATCATCGGCAGACGCTCCTTTCACCACGGGTGCAAGGAGCTTTTCAATTTCTTCATCGCTGGCCTCGACCGGAAAATACGGCTCAAGGACGGCAAGTTCGCTTGCTTCTTTTTCCGCCAAGTCCGTGCGGCCCACTTTCCGGAATTCCGCGATGGAGTCGCGGCGCTTTTTTACCTCGCTTTTCAGGACCGCCATTTGTTCTTCGTTGCTCAATGCAGAGTCCGGGTTTGTGGCGCGCTTTTCAATCTCCTTGTTCTTCATCGCCGCAAGCGCCATGCGAAACACGCCCAAGCGCTCGGTGTCCTTAGCTTTCATAGCATCTTTCATCTCGCCCTCAATCGTCTGTTTCAAACTCATAAGTTTAGTATGGAGGATAATCCTCCGTAGTTGAGCGGCTTATATTAACGAGGTTTAACCTCGTTAATTACCGTGTGGGGGTCGAGGGCGAGCGGCGTGCGCCTCCGCGCCCTTTTTTCTCCGGCGGCGCTTTGCCCAATTTTTCAAGCCGCGTCCGCTCCTTGGACAGCGTAATACGCCGCAAGGCCCCTTCGCGGGACTGGCGCTTGGTCGGCTCGTTTTTACGGAATTTTAGCTTGCGCGCCTGCACCAGGATACCTGATTGCTGGACCCTGCGCGTAAAGCGGCGCAACATGGCGCCTGTGGTCTCGTGTTCTCGTTTTCTGACTTCTACCATATCTTGAAACTTTTAAACTTTAAATGTTTAAACTTTTTGGTTTATGTTCCTTCCATCCGCCGAGGATATGGAGGTGTAAATGGTCTACCATCTGCCCTCCCTCGCGGCCGACATTGAACAACACCTTGTACCCGACAAGTCCCTCGCCTGCCGCAACATCCTTTGCCGCATGGAGCATGGCCGCGATGGCGCCGTCGTGCGCCGCAGTCAATGCCGCGACCGACGCGATGTGGACTTTGGGAATCACCAGCACATGTATCGGCGCTTTGGGGTGGATGTCTCGGAACGCTTTCACCTGGCTGCTCTCAAATACGACATCCGCCGGCAATGCGCCCTCGGCTATTTTGCAGAACATGCACCCCATCAGATTTTTTTCAATTTTTTCTTCAGAAAGTCCACGAGTTTGTCCTGCGGCACGGTTTCTTGGATGCCCGACCCCACTTCTCGCACGATCACCGTGCCGTCCAAGGCCTCCTTCTGCCCCAGGATGACGGCAAAGCGCGCGCCCAGGCGTTCGGCGATTTTGAGCTGGGTCTTTATTGAATCGCGGCCGAGCGATTCTTTTGCTTCAATGCCGCCCTCGCGCAATGCCTCGAGTATTTCAAAGCTCCGGCGCTTGGCAAGGTCGCCGAGCTGTACGAAAAACACCTCAATGCTCCTCTGCTGGTTCATCGCTTCCTGGCGGGCAAGAGCCCCTGCCACGGTCTCCAGGAACATGATACCAACGGCAACGGGTACTTCCCTGCCGCCGATCAGCGACGCGGCGTGCGATACGCGCCCGCCTTCGGCGAGCACGACTTTGCCGCGAGGCGCTGACGGCACAGCGGGTATGCGCACCGGCGCGGGCTCGCTTTCCTCCGCGAGTATCTGCTCCATTCCCGAGGCAACGACATCTGGAACCCGTATGTCCGGTACGGACGGCTCCGGCGGGCGGGACACTTCCTCCGTGCGCTCAAGCAAGAGCTCGAAGATGACCTCTGTGTACCACGAGCCGTCCCTGAAGAACTTGGGATCCAGAAAGTAGGGGATCTTGGCTTCGTCCAGAAATTCTAAGAGCGAGCGTAACTGCTTTTTACACCGATCACAGAGAAAATCAAGCCCCTGCGGGGCGTTGGCCGCAATGCTCCGGCACCGCTCTTCAGTACATGAAAGAATACGGGTCGGCGCGCGCTTGAAGTCACGCTTTGAACGGGTGCACAGTCGCGCGAGGTGCCGGCGGAAATACGCGCCCAGCGACGTGCGGTATGAGACGCGGCATGCCGGACACCCGGTCGCGTTGAGGCGCAATTCAATAGAACGGTCATTGATGCCGAGTTCCGCGGTCGTACGATAGAAGACCTGGGCGATACCCGTCTCCGCCACCGCGCTCTCTTCGCCGATGATCGCGATACCCCATTCGTCGCGGGCGACGATCGCACTACCGAATGCGAGCGGCAACTGCGAAAATCCCTGGGAGTGGAAAAAGAGCTTGACCGGATGCGGCATATTCTGCAGACGATGCGAAAAATATGCCCGCAGGGCGCCAATGGCGCCTGATGGAGTAAGGAGGAACTCCTCGCCGTTCTGCGTTTTTCCGCGCACGGGCGGCCACTCGTCCAGCAGACCCGCACGGACAAGGGGTGTGAGTAGCGCCGCCTGCTCCAGAGGGCTGGTGACGATTTTCTCAAAGCCGTAGAAGCGAGCGATCGTGCTGGCCGTGTGCTCGATATCCGCAAAGCAGCTGGCATCCCGAGGCAAGCGGTCCAGCTGATGTATCCATTCTTCAATCTTTTTTTTCATCATAGCGGTACGTGTCAGATGGTATGCATGCAATGCCGATGCGCGGAAAGTGATCTTAGTAGCCCAAAGGCCGTGCGATAACCGGACCGAAGCGGGCGACAGGCCATGCGCGGAACAACGCGCGCCCCACGACATTGTCTTCGGTCAACACGCCCCACAGGCGCGAATCGGAGCTGGAGTCGCGATTATCGCCCAACACAAAATATTCGTCCTTGCCGAGCTTCGCCTCCATTTCCGGATGCGTTG
Source organism: Candidatus Sungbacteria bacterium RIFCSPLOWO2_01_FULL_54_21 (assembly GCA_001820725.1). Classification (GTDB taxonomy): domain Bacteria; phylum Patescibacteriota; class Minisyncoccia; order Sungbacterales; family HO2-52-23; genus WO2-54-10. Next base: position 9,806 of record MHQR01000007.1, read on the forward strand.
ATCTGCCGGGCGGATCCAGATATTGCTCCTGCAGGGTGAATCCTTCCGGATACTGCGCATTGAAAATCATCACATTCCCTTTTTCAATCTTTACCCGCTCGCCGGGCAAGCCGATGATGCGCTTGATGAAAAATTGCCTCGGGTCGCGGGGATAACGGAACACGACCGTCTCGCCCCGCAAGGGCTCGCGGAAATAGTACGAGGCCTCGTCAATGATGAGATAGTCGCGGTCTGCGAAATTGGGCTCCATGGACGCCCCGCGCACCACGAACGGCTGGGCAATGAAATAACGGATGGGCAGGATGATCGCGGCGGATATGAGCAACACCCGCAGAATTTCTTTTGCTTCTTCAAAAAATCGCCTCCCGCCTCTGCGGGGCGGCGTCTCGGATAGAGATTCCTGTGTTTGCTCTTTCATTGCTGTTTTAGTATAGTCAAAACAATACAAAAATCAAGTGCCTTTGAAAATCAGCGCGAGGTGGCGCCATGCCGAAAACAACATACGACTGGCGCGTGCGCGGACAACGACTCACCCAAATCGGCGTCCGCAAGCCACAACCAAAAGATGATGTTATCCTCCTGCCGTCATACAAGGAGAGGGTGCTCATGGAAATGCTGAAACTCGGGCTTCTCGCGGGAGAGGCCATGGCTGATGCTCAAACAATCAAGGAGAGAACAGTGGCTACGACAATTACATTATCCGCTGCCGTGCTCGCTCGCGCGCAAGAGTTGGTCGCATGCGGCAAAGTTGTGATCCCATTTCCGACTCAAGCACTCGTGCCACCGGTGATTGAAGGGTGGCGAAGGTTTGTCGATGAGCCGGAGAAATATAAGATCGGATGGACTGCACGGCTGAAAGGCGAGATAAGACGCAGACCTTCCAGCGGGTGGACCAGGCGAGATGGAACGCAAAGGGATGACGGGGTGTACGACGACAAAAAACAAATTTTCCATTTCCATCCCTTGCTCATCCCCTGGCTCGCGAAACACGCAGTGGAGTACACAAAATATACGCATTGGCTCCATCTGCATGTGCCGCGACTCTACGACGCATGCCGCGCCACGGCCCGAACCTACGCGGCTGCGCTGGACGCAGTTCTCCCCGGATACTCGTTTTACGATCGGCTGTGCGAAGAAGACAGTGAGTGCCTCCATCGTCTCCGGCTCCTTGCATACGACGAGGAAACCGCCGCGGGAAAAGGTCATTTTGACATCAGCTTCCTCACCATCCACATCGCAGAGAGCCATCCGGGTCTGCGCATGGGTGATGAACGAACGCTGTTTGTCGCGCGTCCGGGCGAGGCACTGCTCTTTTTCGGCGAAAAAGCCGAACGGCTAACTTCGGGCAAAGTCAAAGCATCATGGCACGAGGTGACGGACGAACGCCCCGCAGGAGACACGAGTTCCCGCTGTTCCGCAATTTATTTCGGCCATATTGTTCTTTAAGTGCCACATTCATGCACGGCGCTCCAAACTTTCTGGCGCGCCTTTTTTTATACTCGCGGCCTTGCGCGCTGCCTTCTTTTTTGCTATCGTTTCGCCATGATTCTTCTCGTCGGCCTCGGAAATCCAGGCGAGCGATACAAAAATACGCGTCATAATGTCGGACGGGAAATTGCGGCGGCGTTTGCGGCCGCGCATGATTTTAGCGAATTTCGTTTTGAAAAAAAGTGGAAAAGCCAGGTTGCGGAGGGCAACATCGGCAAAACAAAGGCAGTGGTGGTACTTCCCGACACCATGATGAATAAATCCGGAGCGGCCATAGCGCCTGCCGCGCGGTTTTTCAAAATAAAGCCGAAGGGTATTTTTATGATCCATGACGACGCTGATATCCCGCTCGGCCGCGCCAAGCTCTCGTACGGCAAACATTCGGCCGGACACAAAGGCGTTGAATCGGCCATACGCGCGCTGAAGACAAAGGATTTCTGGCGCTTTCGCATAGGTATCGCGGGCAAGCGCGACATCCCCGCAGAAAAACTCGTCTTGAAAAAGTTCACGCACGATGAGACCCGCATCCTGAAAAAGATATCCAAAAAGACGGTTGAAGCCATAGCAACAGCCGCAACCGAAACGTGCGAGCGCGCAATGAACGAGTATCATCGGTAGTCCGTGGCATGCAATCTGCGATATCGGGAGTACCGCCCGTCGCAGATCCCATGCCGCGTAATGCCGAACTACTGATCCCATCGGTATCCCCCCAAAATCTGGAGCGGGATGATGTGTGGTGGGCGGAAAATCGGGACGCGATAAAAAAAGCGATACATACTAATCCATGGTGGCGGGACAATGCGCTTTTTCTGGAGCCGGACCTGGAGATGAAGCCGTCCCTGTTGGTGCGTCGCCTCATGGAGATGGGGTATGAACGCGCGGGGATTGCGGCGGGCAAAGGGATTTTTGCGGTGCAGGGCGGCATTGTGGAAATATGGCCCATCAACACCGGCCATGCCTATGCCATAGAATTTGCAGGCAATGCGATTACAGCCATCCATCCAAAAAACTATCCGTCTATCGAGGTTAAACCTCGTTATTATCGAGGTTTAACCTCGATAGAAAAACTTGTGGATGGTGCGTTTGTGGTGCACGCAGACCACGGTATAGGCATTTTCGGAGGTGTCATCTCCGAAAAACCGGGCTTTTTTGTCGTTACCTATGCATCACCGGGTCCGGGCAGAGAGCCGGATAAACTGTTCGTGCCTATTGACCAGCAAGACCGGCTTACGCCGTATGTGGGTTTTACTACGCCGCCCGTTCACCGCCTCGGCGGGACGCTGTGGGTGAACACGCGCAGGAAAGTACGTGAAGACACGGAAAAATTGGCGCGGGATCTTTTGGCGCTGTATGCCAGCCGGCATGAGGCAGTGCGCCAGCCGTATGCGGCGGATGAAAGCTACATGGAGCAATTGCGCGAGTCATTCGGCTATGAGACGACCGAAGGCCAACAGCGCGCCGAGACAGAAATCATGCGCGATTTGGACGCCGAGCGCCCTATGGACCGCGTACTCGTGGGCGACGTAGGGTTTGGCAAAACCGAAATCGCGATTCGCGCGGCCGCGGCCGCCGTGTTTGCGGGGCGCCAGGTCGCGATACTTTCGCCCACGACCATACTCGCCGTACAGCACGAGCGCACATTCCGCGAACGCCTCGCCGCATTTCCTGTAACCGTACGCCTACTCTCGCGCCTGACGTCTCCCGCGGACAGCAGGAAAATCATACGCGCTACAGGGGAAGGCCGCGTAGACATTTTGATTGGCACGCATCGCCTGCTTTCCTCCGATATAAGATTCAAGAACCTCGGCCTGGTTATCATTGATGAAGAACAGCGCTTTGGCGTAAAACAAAAGGAGAGATTCAAGGAGTTGGGGCCTGACGTGGACGTGCTGTCTCTCTCTGCAACGCCCATCCCGCGCACGCTTTCGCTCGCCCTTGCAACCCTGCGCGACATTTCGCGCATTGATACCCCGCCCGCAGGACGCACGGCGATTGCCACGGCCGTCCTGCCTTATGGCAACCGCATTATCCGCGAAGCGATCTGGCACGAACTCGACCGCGGGGGACAAGCATATTTTCTCCACAACCGCATTGAAACCATCGGCATGACAAAACAGAAATTGGAAAAAATACTCGGGTCAACAAACTCTTCCGATCGAAAGGATTTGTTCACCGGCAAAAAAAGACAAAAGCCGCGTATCGGCATTATCCACGGCCGCATGGGAGAAGCCCAGCTCATCAAAACTATGGACGCATTTCGCGCCCGCGACCTCGATATCCTGCTCGCCACGACCATCATTGAAAACGGCCTCGACATCTCCAGCGCTAACACGCTCATCGTGGATGACGCTACGCGCCTGGGCCTTGCCGAAGCGCATCAACTGCGCGGGAGAATCGGCAGAAGCAATGAGCAGGCGTTTGCCTATTTCCTGTACCGGCCTAAGCACTTAGGCGAGCGCGCAGGAGAACGGCTTGAGGCATTAAAAGCGTATACGGAACTCGGCGCAGGATTCGATATTGCCCTGCGCGACCTTGAGATACGCGGCGCGGGCAACATCCTGGGCCGCGAGCAGTCGGGCGCGATCAACAACGTCGGCCTGAATCTCTACTGCGCCATGCTCGCCGAGGCAGTTGACGGAGTACGGCAGAAGAGAACCTGATGCAACCGCTCGGCAACACGCACTGATATTTTTATTGCCAAATGGGCGTGCTTCCCGTACGGTGAGGGCATGGAGGAAAAAGAGATTCTTTTTCTCAATGCGTTTAGCATGATTCCCGGCGTGGGCGCGGCGACCATGCGCGCGCTGAAAAATCATTTCGGCTCGTACGAGGGCGCCTGGCGTGCGGACAGTATGCGATATATATCCGCGCCGCTCGACGCCTCGGCACGCACAGCGCTCATGGCGGGAAAGCACGCGGTTGATCCAGACCGCGCGATGTCCCGCGTTGAACAGGCAGGTATATGGATGATGAGCGAAGAAGACGCGGCATATCCTCCGCTCCTGAAACACATTCATTCCCCGCCTGCTATTCTCTACGGAAAAGGACAGAAAGCGGCGCTGACGCCTGCCGTGTGCGGCGTTGCGGTCGTCGGCACGCGGCGGCCTACGCCGTACGGCATTGAAGCCGCCGAAACCATTGTCCGAGGATTGACACAGGCCGGCGTTACGGTTATAAGCGGACTGGCGACGGGCATTGATACCAAGGCGCACAAGACCGCGCTTGAGCACGGCGGTACCACGGTCGCGGTGCTCGGCTCCGGCATTGACCCACTCTCACTTTTCCCGCCGGAGAATCGCGCGCTTGCCGAGCGCATTGCCGCGTCCCCGGGCGCTGTCATATCGGAATATGCGCCTGGCACGCCCGCAGTCAAAGAGCACTTCCCTATGCGCAACCGCGTCATCGCCGGACTCGCGCAGGGCGCACTCGTCGTGGAAGCCCGCGAAAAATCCGGCGCACTGATTACCGCCCGATTATCCCTGGATGAAAACCGAGACGTGTTCGCGATTCCCGGCTCTGTTTTTTCCGCCGTATCCGCGGGGCCGAATCAGCTCATCCGCCAGGGAGCGCGCATGGTCACGCGCGCCGAAGATATATTGGAAGAGCTGGGCATTGATGCGGCGTCTGCCGCGCCCAAGATGCCCGCAGTATCTTTGAGCGAAAAAGAGCGCGCCCTTCTGGATCTCCTTGAAAGCCCTATGGGCATTGACGACATCCGCGTGCGCACGCAGTTTCCCGTGCCAACCATCATGGCTGCGCTTTCCATTCTTGAATTGAAACAGATGATCCGCGGCGCGGGCGGAGACACGTTTCAAAAAATATAACGCGGGCAATGCCAAAAACGCAGAAACACCTTGTGATCGTAGAAAGCCCGAGCAAAGGGCGCACCATCTCCCGTTTCCTTGGGAGCGGTTTTATCGTGGAATCGAGCTATGGACACATCCGCGATTTGCCCTCATCCAAGCTCGGCGTGGATCTGGAAAAGGACTTCGCGCCGCACTATATTATCCCCCTCAAGGCGCGGGCCAATGTGAAGAAATTGAAAGGGATTACGGCAAAAGCCGACACCGTTATTCTCGCGACTGACGAGGACCGCGAAGGAGAAGCAATCGCGTGGCACTTGAGCGAAGCGCTCGGCCTCGGCGCGGAGAAAGGCCCAAAAGTGGAGCGTATCGTTTTTCATGAAATCACCGAGCGCGCGATCAAGGAAGCGCTCGCGCATCCCCGCACGGTGGATATGAAGCTCGTCAACGCCCAGCAGGCCCGCCGCGTGCTGGATCGGCTGGTGGGATACAAACTCTCGCCCTTTTTATGGAAGAAGATCTACCGTGGCCTTTCTGCAGGGCGCGTGCAGTCGGTCGCGGTGCGTCTCATCGTGGAGCGCGAGCGGGAAATCCAGGCGTTCGTCCCCACAGAATACTGGACCATCGGCGCCACGCTTGCCAGAACAGGCCAGGAAGAATCGTTTACGGCAACACTGGCAAAGATCGGCGGAAAATCTATTGAAAAGTTCGACATTGAAAACAAAGGGGACGCCGACCGCATCATGGCTGACCTTGCGGATACCGCGTGGCGCGTGGACACCGTGGACAAACGCGCAATCACCAAAAATCCCCTGCCGCCCTACACAACATCCACGCTCCAGCAGGATGCGTTCCGCCGCCTGGGTTTTTCCGCAAAACAGACCATGCGGGTGGCCCAGCAATTATACGAAGGCATCCCTCTCGGCCCCGCAGGTCCCGTCGGTCTCATCACCTACATGCGCACGGACTCGCTCAACCTTGCCGAGAGTGCGCTGGCAGACGCCCATGCATTCA
>MHQR01000007.1:16153-16895 GCA_001820725.1 Candidatus Sungbacteria bacterium RIFCSPLOWO2_01_FULL_54_21
CCGTTTCAAGACCAAAACTAAGGGCGCGCAGGAAGCGCACGAAGCCATCCGCCCCACCGATCCTTCGCGCACGCCGGAGAGCGTTATGCCATTCCTCGACCGCCGGCAGTTCCACCTCTATGACCTGGCGTGGCGGCGGTTTGTCGCCACCCAGATGCCGCCCGCGATTTTTGATGCCACCGGCGTAGATATTTCCGCAATACCCGCGGCCTCCGCGACACACTACACCTTCCGCGCAACCGGACAAACACAGCGATTCGACGGATTTCTCAAAGTGTATCCGGTGAAGTTTTCGGAGATGACCCTGCCGGATGTGACGCCCCAGGAAGTATTGGATTTACGCCAACTCCTCCCCGAACAGCATTTTACCGAGCCGCCGCCGCGTTTTACCGAAGCCACGCTCGTCAAAATTATGGAAACGCACGGCATTGGCAGGCCGTCCACCTACGCGCCGATTATCTCCACGATTCAAGACCGCAAATACGTCGAGCGCCACGACCGCCGCACCCTCAAACCCACGGAAGTCGGCTTTCTCGTCAATGACCTCCTGGTAGAACATTTTCCCCAGGTCGTGGACACGCAGTTCACAGCAAAAATGGAGGCGGAGTTCGACGCCATCGCGTCCGGCGACATAACATGGCAACCGGTCATCAAAGAGTTTTATGAGCCGTTCGCAAAAAATCTTGAGCTGAAATACGAGGAAGTCAAAAAGCATCACACGGATGAGGCCACGGATGAGGTG
>MHQR01000008.1:0-755 GCA_001820725.1 Candidatus Sungbacteria bacterium RIFCSPLOWO2_01_FULL_54_21
CATCGGCGCAACCTCAACGGTCAAACTCTGGAAGGGCTCCAACACGGTTGGGGGTACCTTCGCGACGATAACCGGCTCGCTTGTCGGAGGATTGGAATCGTTCCCGGCGGCCGCTGGAACCGATACCATCTCCTTCGAAGCCACTGCCGAAGAGCAGATTGGCGCGGGTAGCTCGAACACGTACGAGCTCCGCGGCACGGTCGCGAATTCTTCGAGCGGCGCCGAGTACATTGACGTCTCTATCGCCAATCCGGTTACGTCAATTCAGGCGGGCGCGGCCGAAGCGACCGTCCTTGGAGACCTCGGCGATGCAGACCCATCGTTCATCTGGACGGACCGCTCAAGCATCTCGACGGTCCACAGCGCGTCCACGGCTGACTGGACGAACGACTACCTTGTGAAGACCTTGCCGATTACGATTGGTTCACGCTCGGTGTCCTACTAATCAGCATTACGCTTCTCGGGACTACGAGTCTTATTCGTAGCCCTCCAGTCGGGATATCGGCCCGACAGCAAAACCGCCCCATACGGGGCGGTTTTGCTTTTAGCGCGTTTCCCACCGACAGCTAGTTATCCACACAGAACAACTTGCAGTTTCCCTGCGGTGCTATTCTTCCCTATGAAGAGGCCAATACCTCCTCGCTTTTGTCTTTAGTACTAATCTACAACGTCATTATGAGTCCATTAGTTGCAAACGTTCGCGCTTTCCTTAGCCCTCGCTCGCCGGCTATTGTCGCGACGGTCGTGCTTCTGTT
>MHQR01000008.1:852-4058 GCA_001820725.1 Candidatus Sungbacteria bacterium RIFCSPLOWO2_01_FULL_54_21
TCTCAACCGAAAGCACGCTTACGGTGGGTGCCGCGGCGACGCTCTCGTCAACGCTTGGCGTCACGGGCGTTACGACACTCACGGGCACTACGACCGTAGGCACCGCGGCTCGTTTTGCAGTTGGGACTACCACGGCCATCTCAGGAGCAGGACTCTTAGTTGAAGACCAGGTGGGTACAACTACAGCGGCCTTCTCTGCCGCTGCCGCCTCAAAAGGAGCGCGCCTCATTCTTGAAGACCATGACGGAGCCGGCTGTACGGAAGTGGTTGCTCTCAACGGTGTCCTGACTGCAAAGATCGCTACGTGTCCGACGGGCATCTAGTAGTCGCCTAGGACTCATTGTCCCGGCACTATATGGCCATGAAAAAAAATCTACGGGCGCTTATCGGGAGCACGCTTGCCGCGCTCTTATTGCCGGGTCTCGCTCTTGCGGCGTCTGACGACGTAACGCTCACGACCGATACGGTGCTTTCCGTTGCCGGCGTGACGCTCAACGTTTCCGGTTCAAGCGCGACAATTGAGACGATTACCGTCAATAGCGACAACTTCAGCTTCACGCTCCAAAACGGGTCGTCCATACAGGTGACGGCGCCGGACCTCAATCAGATCTCGGCCTCTACCGCCCTCATGAAGACGACCGATACCTGTAACTCGTCGTCATCAATCTTGAAATATGAGGGAACGGGACAGCAAACCGTAACCATCACGCCGCTTACCGCTCTCTGTTCAAGCACGGGTAGCGGCGGTTCCCAGGCAAGCGAGAGCTCGTCAGGCGGTGGCGGGGGAGGAGGAGGCAGTAGTTCAACTGCGACTACCGCGACTACCGCGACTACTGCTACAACCGCAACCACGGCAACGACCGCAACTACCGAAACGACAGCGACAACGCAGACGACGACCACCTCTACTACCGATGCGCAAGCGCAACTGAACGCACTGCTTGCGCAACTCGCGACGCTCCAACAGCAAGCGGGAGGCTCCTTCACGCAAGACCTCGATGTCGGCGCTTCCGGCGAAGACGTCCGCGCGCTTCAACGGTTCCTGAATACGACCGGTTTCGCGGTGAATGCGACTGGTCCCGGTTCACCTGGAAATGAGACAGCGACCTTCGGCGGCCTCACGCGCGCGGCGCTCGCGCGCTACCAAGCCGCGCGGGGAATTAGCCCCGCAGTCGGATACTTCGGTCCCGTGACGCGGGCGCGAATCATAAGCGAGCAAAGCGGCGGAGTAGCATCCGCTCCTCCGACTACGCCGTCTTCAACCAGCTCCTTCACGATGGACCTAGAGACCGGCTCAACGGGGAGCGAGGTGCAGGCGCTTCAGCAGTACCTCAACACGCACGGATATACGGTTGCCGAGAGCGGCCCCGGTTCTCCGGGGAATGAGACGACGCGTTTTGGCGCACTTACCCGCGCCGCGCTCATCAAGCTCCAGGAAGCGAACGGCATTACTCCGGCCGCAGGATACTTCGGCCCCAAGACTCGCGCCTTCGTAGAAGCGAATCCCTAGCGCAAAGGAATAACGAAAACAGAAAACGCCCCTCCGCGCGGAGGGGCGTTTTCTGTTACGCACATTGAGGGCTCATTTCAAAACCTACTCCACCGACAGCGCAAAAAAGCCAGCTCCCGCATCGGGACTTCCGAAGGGAAGCCGGGCCGCTAGGCCAAGTCCTACTGTCTTTTTTGCGCTGTCGGTTCCGTCTGACGGTTTTGAAATGAGTTTTAGTTAACGAGCGACCTCGGCCTCCGCGCCACCCGGTTTTCACTTTTATTTAGCCATGCTATTCTTCGGGCATCATGACTGCTTCCTCGCGCACATTCATCGCTCTTGGCGTCCTCGTCGCGCTTATCGCCGGCGGGGCGTGGTGGTGGAATGATGGTCGCCTATCGTCCCCCTTGTCGTTTGTCGAAGGGGAGTCCATCACAGAGTGGAATTTTGACGGGCCGTATAGGGACGGAGGCGCGCTTGAGGCGCAAGCCCGCGCCGAGATAGAGCGCTTTAAGGGCCTTCTCGGCAATTCCAAGGACTACACTGATTACACGCTGTACATCGGTATCGCAGGACAGCATGAGCTGTTGGGCGAGGGAAGGGAAACGTACGAATACCTCTTGCGCGCGCTTAGGGTAGACGCGGAAAAAACCGGACTCGCGTGGCACAATCTCGGCGTTCTCTACGCCCGTCTCGGCGCGCCAAAGACCGCACTCCTTGCGTATGAGCGCGCAAAAAATGCGCAATCGCACATCATCACCTACCATACGCAGTACCTCAGCTACTTCACGGACACGTTCCCGGACGACCGCGTCGCCCTCGAAACGGCATTCGCCGCGTCCGAAGAGTCCCTCGGCGCCCTGCCGGATATTCTCCGCATCCGCGCCGCATGGCTTTCCGATACCGGTCGCATAGAAGAGGCGATTGCCGAGTGGGAGAAGATCCGCACGTTGACCATCCCCCAAGCGCGAAGCGGCGTAGATGAGGAGATCGCGCGGCTTCGCGGAAAACTGTGACCGAACGCATTGCAAAAATACTTCCGTGGCTCCTGCTTCTTCCGGCGGTCCTGCCGCTCTTTTACATTGACGGGCTGGTCTACCCCATGGTCTCGGGGAAGACGTTTCTTCTGCGCGCGCTTGGCATCCTCTCGCTCACGTCGTTTTCGTACCTGATACTCTCCGGTCGTCCTTTTTTCTTTTCGCGCCTCCGCTCTCTCGTCGCGTGGATACCTTTCGCGCTCCTTGCGATTGCCTACATCGCTTCCATGCTCGGCGTCGACTTCTACCGTAGCTTCTGGTCGAGCTTTGAGCGCGGCGATGGACTCCTTTCGTTCACCGTCATCGTCGGTTACTTCTACTTCATTCTCCTCACCGCCGACCGCGCGTTCCTCGTCCGTCTTTTGAAGACCGTAGCGGTCGTGGGGACCATTGCCGCACTCATCGGATTCTTGCAGTGGATTGAGTATGCCCTCGGCGTCTCCTTTCCGTTTCTCCCGCCTTCAGGGGACCGTGTCGGTGGACCTTTGGGGAATGCCGCGTTCTTCGCGGCTTACTTAGGGCTGACGGCATTCGCAACACTCGCGTCGGCGAAGGAGTGGCGCAATGAATTGTGGCGAAAGATTCTGCCGTACGCGGTCGCGTTCCAAATAGTCGTCGCGGGTCTTACCGCCACGCGCGGCACGGCACTCGCGCTTGCGTTCGCGCTCGCGCTGTGGCTC
>MHQR01000008.1:4135-12338 GCA_001820725.1 Candidatus Sungbacteria bacterium RIFCSPLOWO2_01_FULL_54_21
AGCGTTTTTCATCGGCTTCCGCGACACGCTTTCACACTCGTCGTTCGAGCCCGTCCGGCGCATCGCTTCCATTTCAACGAGCGATACGACGGTTGCGAGCCGCCTTTTCATCTGGAAGAACGTACTTGAAGAGGTGCGGCAACGTCCGCTTCTCGGGGTCGGCGCCGAACACGTACAAGTCCTGTTCAATCGTTTTTATGACCCATCAAAGATAGTCGAGCAGTGGTTTGACCGGACGCACAATGCGTTCCTTGATTACCTCGCGCAGTACGGCGTCCTCGGGTTCGCCCTTTACGGCGCGCTCATCCTTGCATTCCTTGCGGAAGCGCTCCGGCGTATGCGGCTTGGAGAAGGACTCGGTCTACCTTTCCTACTCCTCGTCATAGTCTATATCGTACAGAACTTCTTCGTCTTTGATACGGCCGTGACGCTCTGGCTCTTCGTGGCGCTTTTCGCGGCACTCCTGGCCGACCGTTTCGCGGAGTCGGCGAGCGTGAGCGTACTAAAGAAACCGCTTCCAGCAGTCGGTATAGGCGCGGCGCTCCTGCTCCTTGTGCTTCTTGTTCCTGCAGTGTGGACACCGCTTCGAGCGAACCTCCTGTTCGTAGAAGGGTACCTGTATCACGTAAGCGACATCAACCGCTCGATTGCCGCACTTGAAAAAGGGCTCTCTCTCGGTACCTATGCGGATATCGAATACGGATACAACGCGTACAACATGTATACGAAAGATCAGCTGCCCCTGCTTCACGACGCCGCGCGCGTTGCCGCATACGAGTACGCCCTCTCTATCCTCTCGCGCAATCTCGAGCGGTACCCGTATGACGGCCAGACCGCAACCTACCTCGCTCACGTGATGGACAGCGCGCCGCCGGAGGTAACCGTAGATGAAACGTTCCTGCGCCATGTGCTTGCAGAAGCCATAGAGCTTTCTCCGCGCCGCGCCCAACCGTGGTACATGGAAGCGAATATCTCGCTTCGCAAAGCCGACGCGTTTCCTCCGCGCTCTCCCGAAAGAGCACGGCACTTCCGGGAGGCAGTGCGTGTGTTTGAAGCATACGCCGCGATGGAACCGACTCCGGTCGCGCGCTACGCGCTCTCCAATCTCTACATCGCGCTTGATGATCCCGTATCCGCCAAGCGGTGGGCCGATGAAGGCCTTTCTCTGTACCGGGAGGCCGATGTTTCTGCCGCGGAACCGGCGGTCAAGTACTACATTTACGTAGAGGACTACGCGAATGCCGCGCGATTTTTGCGCGACCTCGTCGCTGACAATCCGACCGATTACGACCTCCGGTACGATCTCGCCAAAACGCTCCTGCTTTCGGGACAGCGCGCCGCGGCCGTTACCGTTGTCGAGAAGTTGCGCAAAGATGCTCCCGGCTTCATAGAGCAGGACCCCGCATTCCTCCAAGCGCTCGGCATCTGATCGTATGAAACCATTCGTGATGGAATTCACGGCGTTTGCGGGAATATTTACGGTCATCATCGTCCTCTCCTTCAGCATGCTCGTACTCACCCAACAGCTCGCCCTCGAGTATGAAAATAAAACGGCGGCATCTCCCGAAGGAAACGCCGCCGCTGTGATTGAGGCCGAAGCTGGATTTTAAGCGGCCGCTGCCTGCTCGACCAGGTTGCCGTTATCATCGACGACGAGCCCTTTGAGCTCATGGCCGATGAGGTCGGAGTGCGGCTCGTAGTACCCGCCACCGACGTCCCTGATGACGCGCAGCTCGATGAGTCTCTCTACCGCATATGCGTCAGTACCCCCAGGGAAGCGCCCCCGGCCCTCCTCGGCGATAACCTTGAGGGCCGCCGCGGTACCGAATCGTGCGGTACGGAAATGAACATGCTTGATGGTCGCAACGGCGACCTCAACGGCTGGAATGGTCATAGATACCTCCGTGGTGGACCGTCACGTGCATTATACCACCTTACCCATAAGAACGCAATAGTGCCGTTGCACTCTTTCTTGGCGGTGCTATAGTCGCCGATGTACGGACCGAAGACAGTGGGTGCCGATTTTGTCCACGAGCAAAGCGATTGGGAACAAAAGCGAGCATGCCGACGCATCTTTCAGAAAACGCGCCGGCACGGTGTTACCAAAAAGCATTGTTCAGGAGAAAACGGAATAAATCCTGCCGAGGCATGTGCCAAGCGCTCTACGCAGAGCTTTTGGCGGTCGAGCCCTCCATCGGTCCCGGAAGGGACCTTTTCGTTCCCGTACGAATAAATCAAATCACGCATGGCAATCACCAAAGCAAAGAAACACGACATCGTCGCGAAGGTCGCTGATGCGCTCAAGGATGCGGTGTCAGTCGTCTTCGTGCGCTTCTCGGGACTTTCGGTCGCCGATACGTCGGCGATGCGAAAGAATCTCAAGAACGAAGGCGTCGGCTACTACGTCGCCAAAAAGACGCTCATCCGTCGCGCGCTCGCGGGCAAGGGATATGCGGGTGAGGTTCCAGAACTGCCGGGAGAAATAGCGATTGCGTGGAGTACTACGGACGCGACCTCGGCCGCTCGCGGTATTCACGAGCACGGCAAGAAACACAAGGGCGCGCTCTCAATCGTCGGCGGCGTGTTTGAGGGGTTGTTTGCGGATGCGGCGAAAATGCAAGCCATCGCAACCATTCCGAGCGTGCCGGTCTTGCGCGGCATGTTCGTGAACGTCATCAATTCGCCAATCCAAGGGTTCGTCATCGCACTTAATAAGATTGCGGAAAATTTAGAAAATAAAGGAGCGTAAGCGACTATTATTTTCTTAATCCCGAGCACGTTTTCAGTGCGATGGGAAAGCTAACTAAAAACTAGATAAGCTAATCATTATGACTGATGAAATGAAACCTGCCGAGGCCGCAGCGGCCGAAGGTACTGAGGCTCCGGCCGAACGTATCGAGGTGCCAGCGAAGTTCAAGAAGATCGTTGAAGAGATTGAAACCATGACCGTTCTCGACCTTTCCGAGCTCGTGAAAGTATTCGAGAAGAAGTTTGGCGTTTCTGCGGCGGCCGTTGCAGTTGCTGGTCCCGCCGCCGCTGGTCCAGTGGAGGAGGCGAAGTCTACAGCTGACGTGGAACTTACGGAGGCGGGCGCGAACAAGATCGCCGTCATCAAGGCGGTCAAAGAAGCGCTCGGTCTCGGCCTCAAAGAGGCGAAAGATCTCGTTGACGGCGTGCCGTCCATGCTGAAGCAGGGCTTGAAGAGAGAAGAAGCAGAAGAGCTTAAGAAGAAGATAGAAGAGACCGGAGGGAAGGTGACCCTTAAGTAAGGTTCATCTGAACGGAGGTACTGATACTGGCATGAGAAGACGCCCCGCAAGGGGCGTTTTCTCATGCCCTTGCCTCCCGGACGCTCTCGCGAGTACAATGCGCGGACCTGTATGACAGACCCGATCGTTCGCCTCTTCGGAACCCCCGCTCGGCTCAAGGTCCTGCGCCTTTATTTGTTAAACGATGCTGAAGCTTTCTCGATCCCCGAAGCGGCCGGACGTTCTCGCATTCCAAAAGACGTCGCGCGGCGGGCGGTCGCCGCACTCGTCGGCATGAAGATATTGCGCCGCCGCGCGCCGCGCGGCGGTGGCCTCTATACGGTCGATCACCGTTTCGTACATCGCGAAGCGCTCAAGGCCTTCCTGCGCGCGACGACGACGCTCACCGATGCCTTTATCATTCGTGCGCTCCGCAGGGCCGGTACTCTCCAGCTCGTCATCCTCTCAGGGCTTTTTACGGGCGCTATCGAGTCCCAGGCGGACATCGTTATCGTCGGCGACCGGCTTGACGAGCGGACGATTACAGCAACCATACGGATATTCGAGGCGGAGCTTGGGAAAGAGCTCCGCTACGCTTCTTTTGGGACGGAGGATTTTCGATACCGCCTTGGCGTCTACGACCGGCTTATCCGCGACGTGCTCGACTCTCCTCACCGAGTCATTTTTGACAAAATCGGGGTGTAGGGGCGGTATCCACAGACCCCCCGCATCTCTCTCCCCATTTTGCTACACTTGAAGGAGCCGCCCGCGAATCTCTCAATAAGGACGGCCTTACCGGTAATGCCGCTTTGCGGCGCGTATCTTCGGGAACAGCACCCATACTATATGTTTCTCACCACTTGGGCGGATGTGCTCAACTCGTCCTTCCAGAACTTGTTCTACGGACTGGTTGACTTCATCCCCAATTTAGTCGTCGCGCTCATCATCTTCGTCATTGGCTGGCTCATCGGGGTCGGCCTCGGGAGGGTGGTAGCACAGATAGTCGGTTCCCTGCGGATCGATCAGGCCCTCCGTTCGGCGGGCGTTGAGCAGATCTTAAGCCATGCCGGGTTCCCGCTCAATTCGGGAGCCTTCCTTGGCGTTCTCGTGAAGTGGTTCTTCGTCGTCGTCTTTCTCGTCGCGTCCCTTGACGTGCTCGGGCTTTCCGAAGTGACGGTGTTCCTTCGCGAGGTCGTGCTCGGCTACCTGCCGCAGGTTATCGTCGCGGTTCTCATCCTGCTCGTCGCGGCAGTCGTCGCGGACGTCGTCCAGCGGCTCGTCGCGGGCGCCGCAAAGGCGGCCCGCCTTTCTGCGGCGAACTTTCTCGGCGCAGTCGCGCGTTGGTCCATCTGGATCTTCGCCATCCTTGCAGCCTTGGATCACCTTGAGGTTGCAACGGCATTCGTCCAGACCCTGTTCACGGGTGTCGTGGTTGCTATCGCGCTTGCGCTTGGCCTTGCATTTGGCCTTGGCGGGCAGGCAGCAGCAGCACGGTATCTCGATCGCGTGCGTGAACAAATCAGGGATTAGGGAGGCCCCTTTTCGGCTCCCCAAAACAGCCCCCTTCGGGGCTGTTTTGCTTTCCACGGCCGTTTCCTTGACAGCATACGGACCTCCGCGTATTCTCTGTCGTACGTGTCTACAAAACTCACAAACCACAACTTCTCGGGGATAGGCTGGTAAGGCCGCGCGTTTGTACGCGAACCGCCCCGGAAGGGGCGGTTCGCGTTTTGTCTGAGACACCTGAACGTTGACAGATGAATATGCAAAGGTAAATCGATACGGATATTCCGCCGACACGGGATGTCCGTTCGAAGTGCAAAAAACAAGAATAATGTGGTATTCAGGTCTCCGCACAGGAGACGTTAAGGGCGCACGGTGGATGCCTTGGCTTAGAGAAGCGATGAAGGACGCGATTAGCCGGCGATACGCTTCGGGGAGGTGGCAATTGACCTTTGATCCGAAGATGTCCGAATGGGGAAACCCTCCCGCGCAAGCGGGAATCCGTGGAGTAATGTCCATGGAAGCGCACTCAGGGAAGTGAAACATCTCAGTACCTGAAGGAAAAGAAAACAAGAGCGAGCCGTGTTCCGCGCTGTCGATGCTTCGACGGCATGGAACACGTCTCTCGCGATTCCCCAAGTAGCGGCGAGCGAAACGGGAAGAGCCCAAACCTGTCATTTCGATGATGGGGGTTGTAAGGCGGAAGCGTCATACTTGTATGAGAAGAGTTATCAATCGTCGTCATAGCGGAAGCTGCTGGAAAGCGGCGCCCCAGAGGGTAATGGCCCCGTACGCGAAATGACTGACGACTCTTGCTTTCGTTCTTGAGTAGTTCGAGACACGAATAGCTCGAATGAATCCGCCGGAACTAACCGGCAAGGCTAAATATTCTCTAAGACCGATAGTGAACCAGTACCGCGAGGGAAAGGTGAAAAGAACCCCGAGAGGGGAGTGAAATAGAACTGAAACCGTGTGCTTACAAAGGGTTAGGGCGGGCACTTGTGTCCGTCCTAGCATGCCTATTGAAGAATGAGCCTGCGAGTGTGTGTATGCTGCAAGCTAAGCCCGTTATGGGGCGGAGCTATAGGGAAACCGAGCGTGAATAGCGCGTTCGTAGCATACATACGACCCGAAGCCAGATGAGCTTGCCATGCGCAGGGTGAACGCCCCCGAAAGGGGGCGGGAGGCCCGAACCCGTAGATCGTGCGACGTCTTGGGATGACGTGTGGCAAGGAGTGAAAAGCTAATCGAATCTGGTAATAGCTGGTTCTCTCCGAAACAGCTTTTGGGCTGGCGTTGCGTGTTCCTTCCGGGGGTAGAGCACTGGAAGGGTCAAACAGGGAGAAATCTCGTTGACCCTATCAACCTCCGAATACCGGAAGCTAGAGCGCAGCAGTTAGAACGTGGGGGCGAAGCTCCATGTCTCAAAAGGGGAAGAGCCCGGATCGCCAGTTAAGGCCCCAAAATCGATGCTCAGTACATCACAAGGAAGTGGAAATCCATTGACAGTGAGGATGTTGGCTTAGAAGCAGCCACCATTTAAAGAAAGCGTAACAGCTCACTCATCGAGGGTTTCCGCGCCGAAGATAATCGGGGTTAAGCATCGTGCCGAAACTGCGGGTGAATTTTCCGCTTGCGGAAAATTCGCGGTAGGAGAGCGTTCCGTTCGCGCTGAAGCTAAAGGGGTGACCCATAGTGGAGCGTACGGAAGTGAGAATGCAGGTACAAGTAACCACAATGCGGGTGAGAACCCCGCACGTCGAAAGACCAAGGTTTCCGAAGCCATGGTGATCAGCTTCGGGTTAGTCGGGCCTAAGGGGATGGCGAACGCCGCACCCGATGGACACACGGTTAATATTCCGTGACCGCCGCATAGGCGACGGGGTGACGGACTGCAGTATGCATTGCCCACTATTGGATGTGGGTCCGTTTCGTGAGAAGGCGCTCTTGGCAAATCCGGAGCGCACTACTTCAAGCGATGCGGCAACTTTCTCCTTCGGGGGAAGGGAGAGTGCAAAGCGCGGTCTCGAGAAAACCCTCTAAGCATTCAACTATGCGTGCGACCGTACCGCAAACCGACACAGGTGGTCAGCTCGAGTAGAGCAAGACGAACGAGTGAGAGGTCCTCAAGGAACTCGGCAAAAAAGCAGCCGTAAGTTCGCGATAAGGCTTGCCCCGCACACCACTTTGTCCTCAACCAAGGAGAAGTGGAGAAAAGATATGGTCAGAATGAGACTAGAAGACGTCAAGAGTGGAATAGCCACTCTTCCTGGCAAGACAATCAAGTCCATCAAGGCAAAAAATCCCAGAAATAAAATCGGGGAAAAATTTTGCCCAACCATAACAATTACGTTTACCGACGGAAAGCGCATTTCTATCACTGGCGCAGAAACCAGTGTGCTGAAACATCCCGCGCTTCTCGTCGAGTTGAACTGATTTGTTCTTTAGTTATCAATCCGCAGAAGGTTGAGGCTAAAGTGGTGTGTGGGGCTGCAACAAAAGTTTCCCTGGCAACTGTTTACCAAAAACACAGCTCCCTGCGAACTCGTAAGAGGAGGTATAGGGGGTGACGCCTGACCGATGCCGGAAGGTCAACCACGGATGGTGCGCGGTAGCAATACTGCGTGCTGGACTGTGTAAGCCCCGGTGAATGTCGGCGATAACTATAATCGTCCTAAGGTAGCGCAATTCCTTGTCGGGTAAATTCCGACGTGCACGAATGGCGTAATGACTGGGGAACTGTCTCGAGGACTCGCTCGGTGAAAATGCACTACCGGTGAAGATGCCGGTTACCTGTAGTTAGACGAAAAGACCCTAGAAGCTTTACTGCAGCTTCGTATTGGGGCTACGTGGCTCATGCGTAGTATAGAGGGGAGAGGTTGAAGGAATGCTTTCGGGTGTTCTGGACTCGTCAGTGAAATACCCTTCTTGAGTTGTGTAGTTTCTAACCGACGGGATGAACCCCGTCGGGACCGTGCGTGGCAGGCAGTTTTGGTGGGGCGCTATCCTCCTAAAAAGTAACGGAGGAGTCTATTAAGGTCGGCTAGGCGCGAATGGAAACCGTGCCGATAGCGTAATGGTATAAGCCGGCTTAACTGTAAGACGTACTTGTCGAGCAGATGCGAAAGCAGAGCATAGTGAACCGATGGTCCGCCTTAGACGCGGCCAGAGATTAACGGATAAAAGTTACTCTAGGGATAACAGGCTAGTTCCGCCCAAGCGTCCATAGCGACGGCGGAGTTCGGCACCTCGATGTCGGCTCACCTTAGCGCGGGGCTGGAGCAGGTCCCAAGCGTTTGGCTGTTCGCCAATTAAAAAGGTACGCGAGCTGGGTTCAAACCGTCGTGAGACAGGTTGGTCTCCTATCTACTACAGGCGTTGATTCTTGAGAGGGGTCGTCCACAGTACGAGAGGACCTGGATGAACTGACCTCTGGTCTACCTGCTGTCGTG
>MHQR01000009.1 GCA_001820725.1 Candidatus Sungbacteria bacterium RIFCSPLOWO2_01_FULL_54_21
GGGAGCGGAGGCGCTGGTGCCGGCTCCGCAGTGTCTTCCGAGTCATCCAAATCCTCCAGCGTTACCGAACTCCCGTACAAGGCGCTCGCCATGCCAAAGGCGCCGCGTTTGAACGTGTCAACCCGCCTCCCCAGCCAGGAGCGGTTTTTGTCGTACAGGATTTTGGTCTTTTGTTCTTTCTCCACCTCATCGAGAAAGAGTTTTACTACGCCGGAGCCGTAGAGGACGGCCTGGCGGGAGAGACGGGACCAATAAGAAGAAAGAACTTTGTTATCATCAACAGAATATTCTATAACCCTACTTCCAAATCTTTTTTTAACTTTTGCTAGTTTGTATTCTCCCTCTGTATCAGATGCATATACAAAATACTCAGGCAAATCATCTTTATATTCTGTAGAAAAGGTAGAGGAAAGTTTAGGAAAGTCATAATCATAAATCGTGTCTTTGCTTAAAAAATGCTTATTTGTATATCCAGCCACCTGATCAAAATAATCATCCAACGAATTGAGGGTTATTGGTCTTTTGTCTTTCACCTCCTCAAAAACTTTGATCGCATCGCGATCAAACTGGTTGGTCCAGTCCTCGTACGGACTTCCCATACCAAAAATGTGCGGATGTGGATCGTTCCGAGTATGCTCTGGGACGGTTGCATCTTCCAGGAGATGCAAGATATGACCCAAAGATTCAAGACCGCGTACTCTATCACCCCATGCGTACTCATGCACTGCCCGATCCCATGAATAATCAGTTGAAGCACTGAAAGCCGCTTGCGTTATAGTCCCAAATTTCGATAAATAATTGATGTCATATCCCGCCTGTTCGCTTGCGCTCTTGCTCCATTGTTTGGAGCTCACAAAAGGCACTCCATTTAAGATAAGCCCCCTGTCGTGGACTGGATCATAGAAGTGATGAAGGGCACGTATATCGCTATCCTCCTCAATACTACCACGGATGATCGCAGTTATTTCCAAATCATTGAAGGCGTGTGCTTTGAAGCTTTTGTTAAAAAGTTTTATAATCTCTTGCGTAAGCGCCGCATGTGTTGTCTCTGGATTATAGGCGAAAGCAAAAAACGGCAGAACAAAAGACAGTCCGAGGCAACTATAAAAGAGGTGCTTTATAACTCGGTGATTTTCCATTTGTTATTGAGAGAATTTTTGTGCATAACAAGTTCTGACGGTAAATCATTCACGCGAGTCAACGTAAAATAAGCAACCTCACCCTTAAGAGTCATTTTCGTGCTTGTGAGATCCCCCACCATCTCATCCAATAATCCTTTCTCTTGTATCTGCGATAGGTCTGCTCTCCACTCCTCCTGCTTATCAAGGACGAAATACTTTGCGGCGAGGTCTATGTCTCCTTTTTTGAGGGCTTCTATGAAGAGTTTGAGCGTTTCTTCTGGGGTATCCCCTCCGTAGGGGTCTTCCCTGTATTCTTTCTTTATTTCCTCTGCCTGTTTCTCGGCCTGATACTCGGGGCTTTTCTGATAGCGGATATAGTCAATAGCAAACAAAGCCCCCATGCCTATGGCGACAATAGCCACAGCCCCTCCCAAAAACTTAAAAACATTTTTTGTCATACGCACATGCTACCCCACACCTCTCCAGCTCTCAACGCGGCTTATCCACAATACCAAAGGAATTTGCACTCATATATGGAAAAGCAAATATGCAGCATAGACCATAACTTCCCGCATTGCATAGTGAAGTTTTACCGAGCGGCTTTTCGTCAGCATGGGTGCTGGAAAAACTCTTATATTGAGATCGTGTGCCATCTGCCGCGCCCTCATCATATGAAAGTCATGACTCACGAGTATTGCGGATCGAAGTGACTGCACTTCCATGATGTCCCGCGCAAGTATTAGGTTTTCCAATGTCGTCCTGCTCTGTTCTTCAATATATATCCGATTCGAAGGAATACCGAGACGCACAAGATACACTTTCCCGATAGCGGAATCGGAAGCTGGAGATCCCGGCACTTTCCCTCCTGTTACGATAATCGAATCTGCATATCCTTGTTCATATACTTTATGGGCATGATCGAGGCGTGCCTGAAATATAGGCGATGGCTCGCCATTCCGTTGGGCCGCGCCAAGAACAATAATGGCATCGGATTTCTGAATATCGGAGAAAGACCCCTGGCGATAAATCCGCGCCAAAAGAGCGATACAAATTATCAGCACACACCCCAAAAACCACGCTCCTGCGCGCAAGGTCTTTCTCAATCCGCTCATAAGCCGAGCAATCGCTTCATTTCCTGATAGTGTCGCGCAACGCCTGCGCCAAATTCGTTTGTCTGTGGGTTCGCGTGCGGTTCAATTGGATTGCTTACATCTTCAATGTTATAAAGCGTGCCGAGGATTTCCGGCTTGCCGCTTATGTCAAAACCCTTTTCTTTCCATCGCGCATCGCTGAAATGCAATTTGACCGCTACATATCTGATATTTGTGTAGGGATCTTTCAATCTTTCTACCCGTATAAACGTATCCTCAACCGCATGGACGGTGTCCTTATCCGGATATAGCTGAGGATAGATATTTTCAAGATCGCGTGCAGTATTTACCCGTATCTGCCCAATACCGATGGATGTATTAAGGTGCAGGAGTCCGCCAATAGAATCCGTAAGCGTATCTACAAAATTTACATTCGTCGCTTGTTCCTGGTATATAACGCCGCCTACTATTGCGGGATCGACATGAAATTCCTGTCCGGCAAATAGTATCAGCTGCTTATAGGTCTGGATGAGGTTAATGGCTCTCGCTCCCGCTTCTCTTTCAGGATGTCTGATGGAGAATACAGTACGATGCAGGAAAGGCATCCGGTCAGCATGAAACTCGATATAGTGTATACCGCTATCAAGCTGTTCATGAAATTCAACGGTGGCCTTTTTGATACTTCCGATGATCCCCTTCGCTGTCCAAGGCAGCAAAGAACCAACAAGGCGCCAAAAAGAAAACTTTCCGGAGACGGAGGATTTCTTTATGCTACCGTCAACGATTATCTTAACGTCATCGCTATCGCGTAAGCGTTTTTGAATACTCACCTCTGCTGAAAAATATACAAGGGGGAGATCTATAAGCACAAACGTATGCCATGATCTCCTGTCTCCGTCTTCAGCCACCTCCTCCCATACAAGATCGACGTCATGATGCTGTAATTCACGAACGTCAATACCATCAATAGTTGCTGCAGGATCCGGAATCAGATTTAATACATGCTCGCCCGCTTCAAGAATTGTGAAAAGAGTAATTATTTTTTGCTTGCCTTTGAGTTCCGCTCCGTTGCATGCCGGAGGGATATTGAATGCCTGGACATATTTCGCTGGCGGTATTTCGCGAAAACGAAGTCCATCAATCTCCACGCGCAGATTTTCATCCATATCGGCTCCGGCTTGGTGTCTTGATTTACACCGGACACGTATGATGATAGCGACTAGTCCGGCATGCGCTATGCGGAACGGAAATGGCGATGCCTTCGTAATATGGCGGTGCATAAGAATATCAGAAAGTCATTTTAATGCTTCTTATCGTGGCATTATTGTATCCTGCGTGTATAAACTCCCACAAACATAGTTATCCACACGATGTAGCAATCGCATGACCATTTCCACACCCTTAAAATTCAGTCGTCGCATCGCATGTCACCGAGAAAAGCGTACCCTTCCTGCGACGCAAAAACAAAATATGCTGTACCGGTAGTGGTAGTCGCAATGCCTCCCAAATACCACTCATCCCACCAGTCCCCCATCGGAGAATCTACAGGCCACACTCCCTCATCAAAGAACAGAACCTCAAGCGGCGTCTTGCTGATGAAATTGATTGATCGGATAAAGCGATTTTATATGCCTGGCGTATGCTTTCTTTAGGGAGCGGCGCAGAGCGGAACTCTCCAACGAAAAAGTCACATCGCCAAGATCCGTGTTCTTGAGGGCCGCCAAGATATTTCTTTTTCTCCAGAAGTATTGATTCTGGTGGATGATAAAGCGCAGCTCTTTTGAAATTCTTTTCAAGTCTCCAAGGTCGGAAATCATGGATTGGCACTCCCCACATGGGAAAATAGAGAAGCGATAAGATAACAAGCGAGGGTATAGCGGCGACCAGAATGATTTTCATATCGCCATGGTATCACTTGCCCACGATTTATAAGAACGATGAGTTATCCACAACACAAAGCGCTCCGCGTGACGCATTTCTGCTCGCGTCACAGTAAAAACATCCTTACAAACTCCAGTTTGTAAGGATGTTTTGTTTGTGCTGTGGAAATGTTATGAATATTTTATGCGCGCTGGAAGGATTTGAGGAAGCTGACGAACGCCCTGCCGTAGGGCGAGAGCTTGTGCTCTACGAACTTCCCCCGATACTTTTTATCAATCAGGCCGGCATACGACAGCCGCCGCGTGTGCTCGCCCAATGTCTTCTCATTTGCCCCTATCGCCTTCACTATGCCATCCAGCGTAATGCCCTGCCCCTCTGCAACCGCAAGCAATATTTCAATCCTATAGTGATTAGCCATCCCTTTGAGGTGGCGCTCCATCTGTTTTGCCGTTTTCATTTTCTCCGTCTTCATATCCATATATTATCACATCCCCGCAATCCTCCGCATCCACAACATACCAACATACTCCAGTTTGTTGGTTTGAGTATTGGATCGTGCGGCTCTTCGCCTGCGACTGCTTGCCGATGATGCTGTAAAAAGATTAGTATTGGGCTATAGTGAGGCATAATCTTGGCTTTGGCATGGAACGGATGATTTTCTCGCTTTGGGGATGGGTCGGACGGCATTGGGCGGCTTTGGTTTTGTGTTTGGCTGTGGGTTTGGTGTATGGCTTGCACCACATGGTACTTTTGGGCGCGGCGCGAGATGCTGGGTTGGGGTATCACCCGCTTGTCGTGAATGAGGACGAGGCCATGTTTACGGGGCCGAAAGCCCATGCCGCCGAGATGGGGGAGGTCATCGTGGGCGACTTCAATGTCGCGGAATACAAAGATACACGGATATATGTGTTACCGTTCCTGTCCCCGCTTATCATGGGAACTATCGCGCGCGCTGTCGGCGGCATTGAGCGGGCTTTTATCGTGAGCGATTTTCTTTTTCCGCCGATTATTTTTCTTTTGTTTTATGCGTTTCTTTTTCTGCTTTCCGAGCGACGGCTCCTTGCTTTGTCTGGGGCAACGCTTTTTATCTTTCTCCCGCAGGTTTTGCTTGCCGTGCCGCCGATCACGCCGTATCTCCAGGCCACTATTCTGACGCTCGCGGCAAAAGGTTCATCGCTTTATTTTTCCCGCGTTGAAGACCCCCAGCTTACCGCGCCTTTGTATCTGGCAGGGCTTTTGTTTTTCCTCCTTATCTTCCAGAGAAGAAGGGAGAGATGGATTATCGCGCTTGCGGGCATCTTTTACGGACTGATGTTCTATTCGTATTTTTATTACTGGACGTATGTGTCCATGGCGCTCGTCATCGGTATTGCCATCGTCTGGCGCACACTGCCGGATGTGCGCAACCGGCTGATGATGGCCATGGGGCTGGGACTCCTGTTTTCCGTGCCGCACTGGGTAAACGCGTCAATGGTCGCCTCTTTGCCCCAGTATCCTGACCTGTTTGACCGCCTGCGCCCGGAGGTGGGACGCGCCCTCAATCTGGAGATGTTGCCGCTCTTTGCCTACCTCCTGCACGCGATTTTAGCTTCTGCGGTATGGATATTTTTCAGAAAAGAACGGCCTGGTCTTGCCGCTTTTTTCCTGGCTTTTCTCCTGCCGATCTACGCGGCCTACAATATGCAGGTCGTCATCGGATTCAACGTGCACCCGGATCATTGGTTCAAAGCCGCCATGCCTATAGTGAATACGGCAATGCTGATTGCCATATACTATGCGCTGAAAAAATATGGTGTGCTGCTCTCTTTCCGCGCGCTTGTTCTCCCGTGGGCAATTCTTGCCATACTTCTTTTTCTGAAGGCAATGCAAACAGAAGTCGCGTCAGTACGGTATGCGTCCCTGCTCCTGCTCGCCACGGCATCCATCGGCCTACTCTATAGCGCCGCGCGGCCACGTCTGGCCTGGACGCGCCATCGCGCTATTCCGATCGGCCTGGCAGGACTTGTTATACTTTTGTTTTTTGCAAAAGGCGTTGCCGTACAGAAGGCGTACATCCGCACCAATGCGGCAAAGACCCTTCCTGCCGAAGAATCCGCCAGTTTCGCGTGGCTTGCCGAAAATACTCCGGCGTATTCTGTCGTTGCCACGCCTTCGTTCACCACCAACGCGCGGATTCAATTGTACACCAGGAATCGCCTGCTCCTGCCAAACGGCTACAACACGATCGCGGGGGACGCGGAGTTGTGGGAGCGTCTGCGGGTGACGAACAAGATATTCGGCACGCCCTTGCTGACGTACCGCGCGTATCTCACAGGCGCGAGCGCACTCGGCGGCGGAGGCGAGGATGACGCGGCGGGCGACAATCTCTATTTCGCGTTCAAGCCGCAGCTGGATACTCTAGCCGTGTACTACCTTTTCCACATGCACTATCTGGATTCTTCGCCGGGAAGCACGTTCCAAAGCACAACGCCGCTTTCCCTGCCGCCCGCCATCGTGGAACGGGAAGTCGCGGCATATCAGCGTTTTACCCCTGGCGATCCCCTGCCGTATCGCGTGGATTTTCTGTACTATGGCCCGCGCGAGCGCGTCCTTGTCCCCGATGCGTCCGCATTTTCCTCATACGAAAAAATGTATGACCACAGAGGTATTATCGTCTATCGCTATTCCCATGACCGACTCGCAGAAAAATAATATCCGCGCATTGCTCAAGCAATCTGCGTGCGTGGAGCGCGACGATGTGTTCATATGCCGCGAAGGAACGAAAACGATTGACAATCGTTTTCGGGCGGGCGAATCAGATCCTTTGAAAAAAATATTGCGGCGAGTACCGCGGCTGTATGAATTTCTCCTGTGGATTACGACCACCGTATTTTTCTATGGCTTGAGCGCGGAGCAGGCCATGCGGCGGGCGTTTCCTGATGCTAAAAACAGAATCATTCTCAATCTCGGCTCGGGCACAAGCGATTTCGGAAACACTGTCATCAATGTTGATGTCGCGCCCTTTGCCAATGTCCATGTCGTGGCCGATGCCGAGGACTTGCCGTTTCTGGATGCATCGGCAGACATGATCGTATCAGAATCCATGATTGAACACGTGCGCCGGCCGGAGCGCGGGATTGACGAGATGCGCCGCGTTATCAAGCACGGCGGATATGTGTATGTTGAAATGCCCTTTATCTTCCCATTCCACGCGTCCCCCAGCGATTATACGCGCTTTACTATTGAGGGATTGCGCGATCGCTTTGAAGGATTTGACGTGATAAAAGCAGGAGCGCGCGCAGGTCCTGCAACCGCGCTGACGGTACAGCTCGCGTACACGCTGGCACTTTTACTTTCATTCGGCTCGCGGCATATGTATGGTACGCTCACGCATCTTTTTTTCGTGGCGCTCTTCCCCCTAAAAATATTGGACCAGATATTCCGCATCTTCCCGAGCAAAAACCACGAGGCCGCAAACCACATTTATTTCTTCGCGCGGAAAACTTGACTCTCTCTATTGGTTGGTACGCAAGGGCAAGCGTGTGGCGCTATCCTCTTGAGCATGGAGTTGTCGTACGATGCGCGGAACGGGGACTGGGAGGATGAATCGTCCGCCTGCGCGGGAAAACCATTCCAATTTTTTCATGATGGGGTCGGCAAAGTTCCAGGCGAGGATGAGGATATAGTCGGGCGTTTGCTCCGCGATTCTTTGCGCCGCAACCACAGGTATGTGGGTACCGGGGGTGAGTAGCCCCTGTTTCCACGCGCTGTCGTCCGCGATATAGTCCAGTGTTTCGGGGCCGATGCCGAAGTAGTTGAGCAGAGTATTCCCCTTTGCCGACGCGCCGTATCCCGCGATGGTCTTGCCGTCCGTTCGTAATCCCCGCAGGAGGGCGGTGAGTTGTATTTTATTTTCCTCAACGCGTTTCGCAAATTTTTCGTAGACCGTCATGTCCTCAAGCCCGCGCGCCCGTTCATCCGCGACAAAGCGTCCGACGGCATCGCCGACCGGATGCGCCGATTCCCGTGGCGCGGCACATATCCGGAGAGATCCTCCATGGCTGTCCGTTTTTTCGACGTTGATCACTTTCATCCCCAAGCGCTCCAGCAATACGGAAGCGGATGCAACGGAAAAATAGGAGAGGTGCTCATGATATACCGTATCAAAAAGGTTCTGCTCCAAAAAATCAGCGAGGTACGGGACCTCTATGATAAAAACGCCTTCGCTGGCGAGCAGGATGCGTACGCCCTCCACGAGCGCGTCAAGGTTATTCACATGGGCAAATACGTTGGTCGCAGTGATGACCGAGGAGCGACCGTGCCTGTCCGCGATGTCGCGCGCGACATCGGGCGTGAAAAAATACGGCAACGTTTCTATGCCCGCAGCAGTCGCCTCGGCGGCGATTTTTACGGCTGGATCGACGCCGAGCACCCGAATGCCTTTTTCTTGAAATGGTTTTAGGAGGATGCCGTCATTGGAGCCGATGTCCACTACGAGCGACGAGGGCCCCAAACCAAAGCGAGATACGATCGCATCCGCAAACGCGCGGAAATGCGCGACAAACGCCGGAGACGTGGATGACACATAGACATACTGCGTGAAGAGCAGTTCGGGCGAGACAATATCCCGCAATTGCGCCAGCGAGCAGTCGTTGCAAAAATACACGTCAAGCGGGAATGCCAACTCCGGCTTGCCGAGGTCTTCGGGCCGAACAAACGCGTTTGCCGGCGGCTGGACTCCGAGCGACAGAATGCGTGTGAGTGCGGCACTCGTGCACCCGCGGCATCGCTCGTTTCTTGTCATCAATGTTGCGATTTCCATGTGTTTGTTCTACGGCTTGACCAGTTCCACCCGCACCGTGTCCGCTTCATAGTCCTCTTGGCTCCGCGACTTGGTCGCCATGGCGAGAAACACCGAATCCTCCAAAAACCGCATGGCATGGATCATCTGCGGCGGCGTAAACACCATGTCGCCTTGCTCCAGCACCGCGGTCTGTATTGCGCCGCCTTCCACCAGCTTCTCGGAGTATTCCATCTTGCCCGCCAGCATATATGAATAGTGGGAGTCATGCTTATGATAATGGTTGGCCCGCACCGCTCCGGCGCCGGATGTAATCAAAAGGATACTCTTGATTGCGGTTCCATTGTCCAGAATTTTGGTGATCGCGCCGCGTACATCCGTAAATTCCGCCTTAATCCCCTTGGTGATATACATAAAAAAGTGTTTGAAGTGGAACTTCAAACAGGAGGTTAGGATATAAGAACACGGCGCGTCGCATCCAGCAGGCGCATAACGCGCATGCCGTGGCTAATGCCGCTCGCGGGTTCCGTTCCCGTCCGCACGCAGGAAATAAAATGATCCAGCTGATTTCGTAGGGGCTCACGGGCGGCAACCGCAGGCGTCATGATTTCACTCGCGGAAAACGCCATGAATGCCGAGGATGTGTCTTCACCATCGGGGATTGGATAGGGACGTAAAAAAAACTTCAACTTTTCTTCGCGCCGGTCGTCAAACACCGCCATGCCTCGGTCTCCGGCAATCGTGATGCGGCGGATTTTTTCAGGCGCAAACCATGATACCGTAATCGCCGCCGTAAGACCGTTTTCAAACGTGATCTGTGCGGACGCGAAGTCCTCTCGACCGGATTGCAAAAAATCAACGCTTCTGCCGGTTGCGTCCCTCACCGCCCCCGGAGAAAAAAGAAAGTCGATGATGGCGCATTCGTGCACCGCCATTTCCCAAAAACACCCAATGCCCGGACGAATGGGGCCAAAAGAGAAATGCTCGGCATGCACATACCGTACGGCGCCCAAGAGACCCTCGTCCATTTTTTGCTTCAATACCCGCACATAATCGTGATAGAGATACTGGTGCCCCACCATAAAAATTGTTTTGCTTTTTTCCGCGGCTTTGCGGATATCCTCCGCCTCTTCCATATTCATCGCCATGGGCTTTTCCACGAGCGCGTGTTTGCCTGCCGAGAGCGCCGCGAGAGCAAGCGCGTGATGCGTGGACGCGGGGGTCGCGATCACCACGCAATCAATCGAGGAGTCGGAAAGCACATCATGAGCGTCGGTATAGCGGCGCACGTTCAGCGAAAGCAGAACGCCGCTTTCTCCTACCGCGCGGCCCGAACGATCCGCAACCGCCCGCAATACGGCCCCCGGCATATCCTGCAGGAGACGGACATAATGCTTCCCGAAATATCCCGCGCCGATCACGCCAAAAGCAAGCGGTGTTTTCATACTTCGGCCGTTCGACGACCGGGCGCTGCGGCGTCGCGAAACCATGACAGCGTGCGCGAGAGCCCATCGGCCAAACCAATCTGCGGCGCGTATCCTACATCGCGCCTGATCTTGGTCAGATCCGGACATCGCCTCCGCGGCTCGTCCGCCGGATATGTTTCCGGATACTGCACGAGCTCGGTTTTTACTTCATGGGGAAACAGCCCCGACACCATGTGCGCGAGCGTCATCATGCTCACTTCTTCCGTGTCCTGCCCCACATTATAAATCCCCCCTGCGGGAGCCGAGAGCAGAACTTTGAAAAATCCGGTTATGGCATCGCTGATATAGCAGAAGGTGCGCGTTTGCATCCCTTTGTCGTGCACCGGCAGAGATGCGCCCGCAAGACCACGATCCATAAAGGTAGGCACCACGCGGTAGTCGTTTGCCTTCATCCCCGGGCCGTAAACATTAAACGGCCGCACAATACGCACGGGTACGCCATGGCGCTCGTGATATACCATGCATAGCGTTTCGGCGAGGCGCTTGGATTCATCATAGCATGCGCGGGGACCGATGGAAGACACGTTGCCGCGATACGTCTCGGGCGTGGGAATCGCAGAAGGATCCGGGTCGCCGTATATCTCGCTGGAACTGAAAAAGAGAAAGCTTTTGACCGGCGTCGCGCTGGTTCGCGCAAACTCCAGAAGGTTCTTGGCGCCCCCCACGGCCGATTCGATGGTTTCCAGGGGATACTGGCGATAATACACCGGAGACGCGAGTCCTGCGGCGTGAATGATGTAATCGGGCGACGCGTCAATGGCAAGGGGTTGCGTCACGTCCCCGCGCACGAAGCGCACATGCCGGTCATACAAGTCGCCCGTCACGCTGTGCGTGGATCCGGTGATATAGTTGTCTATGACAACCACACGACATGGCGACCGCAGTACATTCCTGTTCAATACCGCAATCGCGCCGCACAGATACGACCCCAAAAAACCCGCTCCCCCGCTGATGAGGAGCGTTTTACCCGACAGGTGTCCTGCTTCGTCCCGGATTGCCGTTGTGATTCTTTCCAGATCTTCCGCAACAATGGGATGTATCATAGAGGTCTTGCGCTTTCCCAAGAATATATCCCGACGCTCAAAAAGGCAAGAAGCGCCACTTCACGATCGTCCAAAGTATCTTGAAGCCGTGGTGCCACCGTATTTTCTTGCCCGTCCCATAACTTCTTGGGTGATACGACACCGGCACATCCGTGATACGTTTTCCGCGCCGCAGAAGTTTGCAGATAAACTCATTGTCAAAATCAAAATCATCCGTTTGCACTTCAACGCTCCGCGCCGTCTCCGGGCGGAATACTTTGTAGCACGCCTCGTACTCGCGGGCGTTGTGCCCGTAGAGCCAGTTGGTGGTCTGCGTGATGACGTGATTGCCAAGCCAACTCAACCAATAGAGCGACTTGCGCCGCCGCGCGTCGCGCTTTGGCGGGATGCGCGCTCCCATCACCACGTCCGCCGCACCCGAGAGAATCGGCAAGAGCAACGCGGGATAATCCGCCGGATCATATTCCAAATCCGCGTCCTGCACGAGGATGATATCGCCGGTCGCGCGCCGAATGCCGCTTTTGACGGCGCCGCCCTTGCCGAGGTTGCGCTCGTGGATGACCGTGACGATGCCCGGGAGCCCTCCGATGATCTCGCGCGTGCGATCCGTTGAGCCGTCATCCACCACGATGATTTCTTTTTCCAGATCCAACGGTACGGCCGCGACGCGCCGTACGATTGTCTCAATCGTCCGCTCCTCGTTGTGCGCGGGGATCACTATGGAGAGCTTCTGCATGCCGTCTATGCGTGAGAGCGCGAAAACGCTTCCCGCGTGTCCCAATTGGAAATCCATTCACCGTTGACACGGCTTGCGAATCTGCCGCGATAGTAATCGCGATTGAGCATCTCCGTATGCGTCATCTCCCGCCGCGCGGAGCCATACATCATCCGCCACTCGGGGATCTCTTTTTCGATCGCCGCCATCTGCGCGTCACGGGGCATCGTGGCAAATACGCAGAGTTCTTTCAAAAGTTTCGGCGTGATGGATATGGGCCCGTCTTTTGTGGCATCCGCCGGCAGAATGGTAAAATGCCGCTCTACATAATCGGCGCCCAGCGCCAGCGCGGCCTTTGCCGCCGCGATGCCGTCCCGCGCAACGAGCGTATGATCGGACCAGCCGACTTCCGGCGCAAGCGTACGAAGCCATGCCATGCGGGCGAGATTGGCCATCTCAAGCGTATTGGGATAGCTTGTCACGCAGTGGAGCAGAGCAAAGCGTTTGCGGCGCTCCTGTAAGAACGCCGCCGTCTTTTCTATTTCGGGATCAAATGTCGCTCCGGTGGAGACGATCAGCGTATCAAAGGAATCGGCAAGCTCGTCAATCATGGGAACGCTGGCGCAGTCATAGCTCGCCACCTTTACCATCCGCTCCGCGGGCCACGGCAATGACGCGGCGAGCGGGATGCGCCGCCGCGCGAATACCGTCATCATGGGTGTAGCACCTGTGCGCGTTACCTCTTCAACAAAAAATCGGTAATCGTCTTCCGTAAGATCCAATACCGCGAGACGCGCCGCCTCGTCCGTGTATGGCCGCTTGATGGCCTTGCGCACGCCGTTGTCTTCTTCCGCGCCCTCGTCAAAACGCGAGCGATGCGTCAGGTCTTCGGAAAATATCATCTGCCCTTTGATGATGTCGGCGCCGTTCTCGCGAGCCGCATGAATCATATCCCGAAGCACGCTCCGGTCTCCGTTATGGTTTTGGCATACTTCAACGATGATTTTCGCCATGCTGCAAGGGTAAAAGGAATCATAGCGCCTGTCAACGCGCCGCTATGCGGTCATGAGGTCGGTGATGCGGCGCGCGGCATAGCTGTTGCCGTCCAGCGTGCCGAAGCGCGCGGCGAGCGCGGCGTTGAGCGCCGCGACGCGAGGGCGCAGACGCTCCGCATGGGCAAGAATATCCGCGAGCGGCTGTCCGCGGTAGAGCACGCCCAATCCGAGTTTCTCCACACAGATATTGTTGAAATAAATTTCCGGATCATCGTGCGGATCATACGAGGGCGCCACAAGAGGGGTCATGGTCAGCTGGGACAGCCACACCGACCCCCAGCCGCTGCGCGCAAAGTGCAATCGGATGCGGGGGTTGGCGACTGCGCGGGGAGACAGCCATTCGCTACCCGGCACCGCGTCCGGATCATTGGCGTAGAGGCGCAAACCGAGCGCCTTGGCCTCTCGGTAGAGGCGTTCCAGTCCGGGAATGCCGGTTACGGTAACATAAATGCCCTCGGGAATGTCTTCGTCGTGGGGCGCCGTCACATCAATGGTTGGCGGTATGGCCGTATCGCCGTCCGGATGCCTGCCTTCATCTTCTTGGTATGAAAACGTGCCGGGATGCGCGCGGCCGCGAAATACATAAGATTGCTCGACACCGCGCGCAAGCACTGCCGCGCGCCGAGCCAATTCCCTATCCAATGCGATCGCTTCTTGCGGAATCGTCCGAACTTTGTCCATGATCTCGGAAACGTATCCGAATGCTACCGCGTACACCGGCGCCACGCCGTAAGCAAGACGTCCTGCGCGACTAATTTCAATGACGATATCCGATCCCCTCACCGTCCGGGTATTTCCCCGCACATCCTCCACAGCGATCTCTCCCGATAGATGCCGCCGAACTTCCCCGCTCAACGCGTCGTGGCGCTCCACCCACAGCCGCAATGCCTGCTCATAGGTATGCTCCCCGTAAAAAATGGTCCCCAGCATGCCACCGAGGCGCTTGTCCAACAGTACATTTTCCAAAGGAGCGTCCGCGAATGCTTCCCGCATGATGCGCCGCTGTTTCTCTCCATATACCCAAGGGACGATGACGCCCAGTTCCGGCAGTCCCCTGACAGCACGTTCGCGATTGATCGCAAGCGCGAGTTCCGTCGTGCGCAGATACGGCCCGGTGCCGTACGCAAAGTTGGCGACAGCGTACTGCATCGCATCTCACACAGACAACGGCTTTCGCGCGACCACCAACACATGCTGGCCCCACTTCTCGCTGCACATCCATGGATGCCGCCGCGGCCACAGAAGCCGGCGCAGGACGAGCACGCCGCTCCAAAGAAACACCAGCGCCCGCTCAATGGGCCGCGGCATGAGCGTGAAGGGAAACGCCGGAGAATATGAAAACGAAGGCACCGGAAAGATGCCTCCCTGATATTCAATACGGGCGCCAAGCGCCGTGAGCGCGGCGACATACGGCGACGACCCGTGACTGCTGCGATAGAGCGATTTCTTTTCTTCCTTTCCGACACTGCGAACCATACCGATGCGTGCCAACACCCGATGGACTGCGGCGAGCCCCCGGTTTACGAAAGAGAAAAGCGTCTGCACGGAACGCTTTTCCGGCACGATAGTGGCGATGATGACGCCGCCGGGCTTGAGTACGCGCCATTGCTCGACGAGCGGCGCCCGATAATCCTCAAAGTGCTCCAACAGACCGCAATGGACAACCGTATCAAAAAAGCCGTCCGGAAACGGCATGGCAAGGCAATCGGCGCAAACGAAACGCGCCGACAAGCCGTTCTCGCGGAAAATGTCCTCGGCGACTCGTAGAATCTCGGCTGACGTATCCAAAAGGTACGCGTCAAAACCCGCGGCGGCAAAATAGCACGAAATGGACCCCCTGCCCGATCCGGGTTCCAGCGAGCGCGGGCCCAGCGCTTGCGCCGCGCCGAGAAACCGGCGGTATACCTCCCACTGATTCTTAAACGACATCATGATCTGGTTTGTCGGCGCGCCAACGGCATAATAATTCTGCCGCGCCTCGTGCGCGCGGATTTTCCAGCTGTCATCAAATGCGCCAATGGATCCCGTAACTCCTGTTTTGTCTTGGTGCATACAAAAAAATGCGTATGTCCGCATCAGTAGACGCCCGTGATCAGTTTCTTTAGCGGAGGCCGGCGGAAAGCCCGCGCCTCCATGGCGCGTGAGACGATTGTCTTTGCGTCCGCAAGGTCGCGGCGCGTGACGGGCGCCACGATGCCTATGCGCCGCAGAAAGTCATAACGCACCTTCCCCGGGAAGAGCAACGAATAGATAAAACAGGTGCTCATGCGCGTATCAATAAAAGCGCTGACCGGCCGTTCGCTGTCCTGCACGATCTTCAGGAAATCAAAATCAAAGGTGAGAGGCGTGCGCCCTGGATTGATCATAAAGTCGGGACCGTCCACAAACACCAGGTCGTATGCTCCTTTGGGCACATCCTTATAGCGCACGCCGCGGAAAAATTCATACGTATCCTCCACCGCTTCGCTCAACACCATCTCCAGGCGGGAGTCGCTTTTGAGATGCGCCGGAAGGCACGCGAGCGCCGCTTCGTAATACGACGGGTTCTCTTCCATGGAGACCAAGCGCCACGGAGTACCATGTTCTTTCTCGTTTTCCATGAGTGCCCTCGCCAGCACGACGGTAGAGACGCCGGTGCCGCACTCGAGTATCTCGCGCGGCTTGTGCCTGCGTATCCATGTGTAGTGCGCCAGATAATCCGCGTATGTGCACCCCGTAGAGGGCGAGTGTGTGCGGTAGTCGGCGATGTCGCGGTATAGCACGGGGAATCGCTCGACAATCACGCGCTCCGCGCGCCGCTCAATCGCGTTTGAAAAATATTGTGCCAGTCGGTAGCGAAATTTCATACGCGCATCATATCAGATACGCCGCCACGGCGCCACCCATGACCAATCCTTGTCCCGCATGAGCGCTTCAGCCAATATCCAGTCGCGCGGTGTATCAATATTCACCCATGTTGCCTCGGGCATGACGTACGGCCGGCACACACCGGCCTTGAAGCTCTGACGTGTGCGAAACACTTCCGTCCGCGCGGCATAGATAGAGCCGTTGCGGATATATATCTTTTGCGCGTCCTGGCGCCTGCCCATTTCCGGCAGAGTCGGGTCGCAATCCACGAGCCGGTCGTCTTTGATCAGCTTCATCCATTCGGGATTGATGCCCGTGCTTTCAACGACGCTCACCACCGCGTCCGCATCCGTTTCCATCAGTTTCCTGACGGCGCCGTCGATGTCCGCCGCAGTACGCAAAGGCGTCGTGGGCTGGAGAAGCACGACGGCATCATATCGCCGGCCGGTCCGATCTTCCATCGCCGCCAGCGCATGCGCTACCACCGGCGGCGTTGGCGCGTCGTCCCCCGCCAAAGCCTCGGGGCGCTCAAGCGTTGCGGCGCCGTAAGCGGCCGCGGCCTCGAGGATCTCCGGATCGTCAGAGGTTACCACGACATCCGCGAGCGCGGCGCTCTCCAGCGCCGGCACGATGGAATAGGCAATCAGCGGCCGCCCGAGCAGGAGCTTGATGTTTTTACGGGGAATCCCTTTGGAGCCGCCGCGCGCCGGAATAACGCCGAGGACATGCATACACAAAAATCATTACAAGGTGGCATACGTAATGCCTTCGGGCAGGGTGCCGCGGTCACGACCATACAGATACCAGGCATCAAAGAATAGACCAGGGCGCGCCATGCCGCACGCCAGATCTTTGAGCGCATGCGCCCGAAACGATCGGTGGTTGTTGAGGATGAGCGCTACGTGCGCTCCCTTGAATCCCTCTTCAAAAGAAACAGGCATGGCGCCCGGAATTTCGATTTCCTCTCCTTTAACCACCGGGTCATACACGCGCACTGCGTACTGCGGCGCGAGACGTTCGATGATTTCCAGCGCGGATGAGCCGCGCAGATCGGACGTTTCCGGCTCTCCCTTGAACGCGAGACCTGCCACAAAGATCTCCGGCCGCTCTCCGCGCCCCGCAACGCCGGCGAGAAATTGCTCTACGCGACCGCACAGGTGATCTATGGTGTTTCGGTGGATGGCGCGGGACTTGAGCGACAGTTCCATCGGCACCCGTTTTTTTGCGGCGGTTATATGCAGGAGATACGGATCCTTGGTGAGGCACGGCCCTCCCACGCCGGGACTCGGCAAGGGAATGGGATCGCGCACATAGCCGTGATTTGCCGCCCGGATGACTTCATGCGCGGACAGACCGTACGCATGACAGAGCATCGCTATTTCGTTTGCGTATGAAAAGACGAGATCCCGGTACGTGTTGTTGAGCAACTTCACCATCTCCGCGGCTTCCAGCGATGCCACCGGCACGATGACCGGCGCGATGAGATGGAATAGCTTGCCCGCGAGCTCCCGCGACGCTTCATCGTATCCCCCGACGACCTGCGGAAGCGTGCGCAACTCCTCCATGGCCTTTCCCTCCACGGTGCGTTCTGGAGCGAATGCCACGAAAAAGTCCTTGCCAGCAGTAAGACCGGACCCCGCTTCCAGCGCCGGGATGCCGATCTCCCGCGTGGTGCCCGCTGGTACCGTGGAGCGCAACACCACGAGATCGTGACGCTTGAGCACCCGCGCTACGGCGGCGAGCGATGACGCGAGTGGCGCGGTAACAAGCGTGTCGCCGGATACGGGCGTCCCCACGCACACGACATAGACATCGCTCTCGGATCCCGCAAAAGCGCGTTGCACGGTAAAATTTTTATTGAGATGTTTGAGCAGCATCTCCTGCAAGCCGCGCTCATAAAAGTGCGCCCTGCCGCTATGCAACTCTCCCACGACACGCTCATCCACATCCACACCGACTACGCGCAGACCCATTTCGGCAAACGTAAGCGCAAGCGTGAGTCCCACATAACCAAGCCCCACGATGCCGACGGTTCTTGTCTTTACGTCGGTGCGGCGCCACAACTCAAAAAATGTCACGACATCATGAACCGTGCCGTCTTCGTTTACGATCACGATCTTGGTAAACGCGGTCCCGGGCAATGATCGGCGCTTGGTCTCCTGCAGAAGTGCTACCAACATCTCATCGGCGGACAGAACAGAGGAGAGCGTAAACGGCTTGCGATTCATGGCGCCCGCCACCGGAGATTCCAAGTCGCCGCCGGCAATGAGAAACCGGCGAATATCGCCGTCGGTTACGATGCCCTGCAGTACCCGTGCGTCATCAACAATCAGGGCAATGCCGTCTGCGGCGGGCGGATCCGCGTGCACCGCCCGATTGATGACGCTCAATACCTCACGCATCGGCGTGTCAGAAGAGATGAGAATGGATTGTATGCGCTTTTCCATATCGTACCACGCGCTATCGGCATACGCCGTCGCACGATAAAACGCTCCGGCAAACCGGAAAGTTACCGCGCTAGGGGGTGTCGCGCGCTTTTTTTTCCAGACGTTTCGCGACGACAACGATCCTGCGGGCGATGTACTCGCTCGTTTTCCAGACCGATTCCACGGCCATGCCCGCGATGTGCGGCGTGATGAGGAGGTTATCGCGCTGTTCTGCGTATGCGATGAGGGGGTGCGCGAGGCGTCCCGCATAAAGATCTTTTTCGTGTTGCAGAACATCAAGCGCGGCGCCCGCTATGCCGCCCGTTTCCAGAACATGAAGCAGGGCCGCCTCATCCACCAGCTCTCCGCGCGCGGTATTGATGAGCACGGCCTCTTTTTTCATAAGCGCGAACTCCGACGCGCCGATCATCCCTGCCGTCTCTTCGGTCAGAAGCGGATGGAGCGATACGATGTCGCTGTGGCGGAGCAATCCCTCAAGCGATACGGCTTCGATGCCCGCGGACGCGAGCTCGCCGGCATCCCGATGCGGATCGTACCCCAACACCCGCATGCCGAAAGCGGCCGAGAAGCCGGCAACCATTGCCCCCACGCGCCCGCAACCGACGAGGCCGATCACCCGTCCCTTGAGCTCGTGGCCTTGGAATGCGAAACTTTCCCATGTGCGGCGCCGAACCGCGTCAAAACTCCACGGGATTCTGCGCAAGAGCGCGAGTATGAGTCCCATCGCGTGCTCTGCGGTGCTGGGAATCTCTTGCAGGAGCGTCGTCTCCCCGCGTAGGGTAATCACCGCAATCCCATGTTCCTCTAAAGCGCCCATATCAAGATGGTTGATGCCTGTCGTCGCGGATCCTACGATCACAAGGCGGGGCGCCGCATTGATCAGTGCCCGGTCTACGACCGTATCCATCCGCACGATCAGGATGTCTGCGTCCGCGACAAGGCGAAGAAATGCCTCGCGGGTTTCGGGCTTGCGCCTCACCACATTACCCAGCGTCTCAAGCATGGCAAGCGCCCCGGAGGGATAGTTTTCAAAATCGGTGTGGAGGATTTTCATATCGTTTCTCCGACAGCGCCCACGATGAGAGCCGCAAGGCGCCGCCCGGACATGCCGTCCACAAAGCCGCACTGTTCGCGCACGATCCGCGCCCTGCCCTCGCGGTCCAACCCTGGATCGCGGAAATACTGCTCTACGAGCATGACAAGTTCCTGCTCGCTTTTTGCCACCCGCACGCCCTTGCTCTGCAGAATCGGCTGGATATGGTCAAAGCCGTACTCCACGATGCCTTCATAAAATGTCTTCTTCCCGGGAAAGAAATTGATCAGCACATTGGGCTTGTCGAGAAACGCGGCATCTATGTTAATAGTGCCTGGTCCGGAGACCATCAGGTCGCACCACGCCAGATCATTGAGAAGCCGCTCGTCATCTTCAGGCGTCAGCTCGCTGTCGCCGCGGTTCTTGAAGAGCAGACCGGAATCCTGGAATCTGACGTTCGGTGGAAATGCGCTGCGGTCCATAGTCACTACGGCGGCAGGCGGAAGCCGCACCAGAATCGTCGCGTCCAGCCGCGAAAGAATGCGCAACACGTGCGTGTCCACGTCGTTTTCTGGCAGACGGAAATCCGTAACCGGCCCGTAGAGAATCAGGCGCTTGGCCGGGTCCGCGCCGATCTGCGCAAAAAATGCCTCGCGCGACATCATCGGCCCCCGGGCATAGCGATCATAGTGCGGAATACCGATGACATGCACTGCCTCTGCCGGTACGAGATGGCGGGTGACGAGTATGGATTTTAGCATCGTGTTCCAAACCGCCACGCGATCGGGCACACAGCGCATGAGAAAGTTGGTGGGTCCGTCCCACGAACGTACAAGGCCGAGCGTCGGTATGCCGCATCGCTTCGCGTCTTGGAGGAGCGCGACATCGTTTTCGTCGTTCACCTCGGTCGCCACCACAAGGGCGGGGCGGTACCGCTCAAAGAGCGGGCGGAAAAAATACTTCTTGGAAGCAAGATGAAAATCCAGAAAGCGCGCGAGGCGCGCGCCGAGGCGCGTGGCGCCGAGCAAGCGGGCGGGCAGAAGAAAGAACGCGTAATAGAAAATTCTTTTTTCAATGAAAAGCTTCTGCCGCGCCTTGAGCAAGGATGTGCGGCTCCCTGCCATGGGACGCGCGAGGCGCTTGAAAAAAAATCCCGCCGGGGCGCGCGAAAATGAGTAGGCGGCGATCCCCTCCACGACGACGCCGGGACCTCCAAACTGCCGCACAAAATATTCCTTCTTGTAGTCGGGCACGATGAGCACCACGCGGATTCCCCGCGCGAGAACGGCGCGCAACGCGTCCGTCGCCAGGATATTGCGGCCGATGAGGATGTGGAAACTGGTGATAAAAACCGTTTTCATAGAGGGTGGAGAAACACACACGTCACCCGGCGCGCGCTCCCGCCGCAAGAATTTCCTCGAGGATGCGCGCCGATGCGTTGCCATCAAGCGTGCCGCATACATTCCTGCGCAGACGTTCGCGCGCGTCCGCGCCGATCTGCGGATTTTTTAGATATGCATCCAGCGCTGAAAACAACTGATCAAAATCATACACAATGCGCAGAGCTCCCGTATTGAGCACTTCGCGGAAATGGTCAAAACCCATAAAACGCCTGATGGAGCGCGCGTAGGA
Source organism: Candidatus Sungbacteria bacterium RIFCSPLOWO2_01_FULL_54_21 (assembly GCA_001820725.1). Taxonomy (GTDB): domain Bacteria; phylum Patescibacteriota; class Minisyncoccia; order Sungbacterales; family HO2-52-23; genus WO2-54-10. The sequence continues at coordinate 21,133 of MHQR01000009.1, forward strand.
CCGTGTGGTATAGCCGTCAAATGCGGGCGCTACCAGAGGTCGGTCGAGCGCTGCCGCCTCCACGACCATGGTGGTATACAACGCGATCACCGCATCCGCCTGCGCCAAAATGTTCATAAAGTCAATGCTCAAGGCAACATCGCCCCAAAATTCTTTTTGGTAAAATATAACGCGCGGGTGGCTTGCAAATCGGTTGAATTTTTCCATATCGAATTGCTTGTCTTTACTCCTGCCGCCCAGATACGGACGGATGACGAGGTACACATCCTCGCCGAATTTTCCTCCGTCGGCCCATTTCAAAATCGTCTCAATGATGTCGGGTTCATCGGGGCAATACGCGCTTCCGGACACATACATAAGATACTTCGCGTGCGAAGGAAATTGCAGACGGGCAAGCACGTCTGCCCGCGGCTTGAAATTTTCTTTCCGCACGATGAAATCAAAATGGGGATACCCGACGGCCACAATTTCCGACGGCGCGTAGGCCTGATAGTCCACTGCCATGCGCCGCACCTGGTTTCCGGCAACGAGCAGACGATCGGCGTGGAAGGGCAGGAAATATTTGTCGAGATGATCCCATCCGGCGGGCATGCCGACCGTGCGGATGCGCCGGCGCTTTGCCTCGGCCATCAGCATGGTATCAAACCACCCGAACAGGTGCGTGGCAAAAACTACATCGGGCGCTATGCGATCAAACAAGGGGGCGAACGGCCGATCTGTGAAAATCTTGAGCCACATCCACGGTATGACGAGCCGTTTGAGCAATCGGCTCCTGCCGAACGTCCGTGCGATCAGAATTTTAAGCGGCGCCAGAAACCGCCACCCGCCGGCAGGCGGCTCATCAGGCCGGGTACCGAGGGTCGCCATAATCCGCGTGGTGCCCGTATAGATTAAATATGAATAGAAGAAATAGAATATTCTCCGCACCGTGGTTTTTGCCGATGGCACGTCCACGACTTCGATTGAAAGCCGGTCGCCATATTGCGCGCCATACTGGGAAAAGAAAAAGTCGTATTTTTGGCGCGCATGCGAAGACATAACGAGCACAACCCGCAGGGCATAATCTTGAGCGAACACCTGCGCCAGCCGGTCAAACATACTGCCGGGAAAAAAGAAAAGATTCCGGAATGACGCCGACGAAGAAATGCTTATTACTAATGTTTTCTTGTGTCCCATATCAGAATTAGGTCAAACATTCTGTGTTTGACATTTGGAGCATCTGCAGAAGCAGAGCCGCGACCCGCTCTCCTGCTTTGCCGTCCGTAGTCACGCACTGTTGGGCTACGATAGCCGCCCTGCCTTGGGTCAGATGCTCCGGATGCGTGAGGCCGTCATTGATCGCTTCTGCCAATTCCTTCTCGCTTTTGACCAAGGTGATGCCGCCGAGCGGGCGTATGTCCGCCAGATGGTCCCATGCGAAGAATCTGCGCGCGGAATTCCAAAAATTATTTTTCTGTCCGCCGTCAAACGCGATGCCGACGAGTGGTTTATTACACGCAGCGCCTTCAATGAAAAATGTGGAGTACATCGTGATAATGACATCCGCGTGCCACAGCGTATTGGTGAGAAGACGGATTGCGCCTTCGTCAAATTCCCAGCTGTCCTTGCCTGTGCCCGCGTGCGCCATGGAGGGCTCGGCCAAAAATCCGTATTGCTTTTTTATACGCTCCAAAACGCCCGCAGGCAAGTCGAATCGCGGATACGGGCGCACGAGCACTTCCGTATCGGCAGGGATACGTCCATCAGCGCGCATCTGCGAAAGTATTTCAATGATGTCATATTCTATGGCAAGCCCTTGCTTGCCGGAGAGCGCGTAGACAATCATTTTTTTGTTCGGGTCGCCGCCAAGAGACGAGAGAAACACATCGCGCGGCATAACACCCTGTTTGCGGAACACGCGATCATACTGCGGGATGCCGATGACGCGGATGCGCTCTGCCGGATAATCCCCCAGCGTCTCGGCCTGATGTTTGATTGAATCCGTGTGCGCGAGCAGTACATCCGGATGCACGCGCAGAATCGTTTTTGAATACAGATTATCCCACGACAGAGCCATACCCACGGTCGGTATACCGCGTTTTTTCGCTTCTTTCAGTATGGCCATGTCCGGGGTGAGCATGGTCGGCGCATAGACCAGGGATGGGCTATAGGTATGGAATATCGCCGCAATACTCCTATCGGCAGGGAACCATGCATATATTTTTCGCAGGAAATATCGCCACCACCGAAACTGGCCCAGACTGCGCAGGATGCTTTTTGTGATAAAGACGACCACGCGCGCGGGAATATGTTTCGCGCTTCCCCTGCGGAATAGTTCCGCATATTGCATCATCATCGCGGTGCGCGTATGAATGCCCGCAATTTCCGCCCACCGCCAGAACCGTTCGCGGCGCGATGCGGCATACGGCGGAAGAGGTACAAACACGACGCGCTCGCCCGGGAACTCACCGCGATAATAATCTACTTTTCCGGCGGGCGCCAAAAGTACCAGCCGCATGTCAGGTACGCCTGCGAGTATTGAAAAGGTGTCCGCGCGCAGAAAACTGCGGACAATGAAATTGCTCGTGATCGGAATGAGAATCGTCTTCATCGCCGCTTGTCCATCGCCACTTTAAACAGCGCTTCCATGCCATCGGCGTATTTTTCCCAGCCCATACTCTTTTCGACAAATGCCCGGGCATTGCGGCTCAACGATGTATATAACGCAGGATCGGCAACAAGCGATTCTACGGCCATGGCAATCTCCTCCGGCGCGCGCGACCGCACCAGCAGGGCATTTTCACGATCAGTCATGACTTCATGGGCTCCGGCTCCGCGGGAGACAATGACCGGCGTGCCGCATGCCATTGCCTCAAATACGGCCAAACCCCACGTCTGCGGATCATTGGCAAAGATGAAAATATGATGACGCTGATACCCATGCACAAGTTCTTCCTCCGACACTCTCCCCGCAAAAAATATGCGGTCATCCAGCCCATTTTGTTTCACCAGCGCTTTTATTTCCCCGGCATATTTTTTGTCATTGTCCTGATCGCCGATGATAGTGAGTGTAGCGTTCACGCCGCGGCCTGCCAAGATTTTTATGGCTTCTATAATGTCTTCAAATCTGCGATGCCTCATGAATATGCCCGTAGTGAGGAGTTGTACGTTAGCGCGATCGGGCGGCTGTCGCTCGACATAACGGAATACGGCAATATCAAGGCCACTTCGCACCACAGTCGCGTCGCGCCCCAGAAATCTGCGGACATTTTCTTTATTGAAATTATCCAGCACCGCGATAACGTCCTGTTTTCTGATAAAATTTCGAAGGTCATAAGAGTCCATCAGCCAATGCAGAAACGCTCTGAAAAACGGCACGCGAAAATGAGGATTCATTTGGCGGCCATACCACTCTGTATAACCGCGTGTCGGCACATCATTCATCATCCACACCGACGGCACATCCTTCACATATTTTTTATAGTACGCGGCCACGCGATAGCTCACCTGATCGTGCGGATGCAGAAGATCGATATCTTTATCAATTTGCAGAGCGAGTTCTTTTGCTTTTCTGTTTTCGTCAAAGAAGCCGCCGAGAAAAAAGTGTTTGGTTTCCCCCGCGCCCCTCCATACCGTCACCTGCATGCCTTTGAGCAAATCCTCAAAGCAATCCTTTTTTGAGTATGCAAACGTATAGAGCGTGATCTTATGCCCGCGTTTTTGCAACGCACGAGCCAGTTCCAATATCTGCCGCTGTGCCCCACCCCGCGTATTCAGCCGCCGTATAATCAAAGCGATGTTCATATATTAAGTATAACGGCGATCTCCACCCTACGGCATCTTGACTTCTCCGGAATAGCATGATATGAAAAGTGTAGTCCTTACCACACCAATGAACTTCCCTCTTACGAAAGGAGTGGCACATGCCACATCCAAGAGTTATGGTCGTCTCAACATCCTGGTATCCCGACACTGACGACGTGCGTTGCCAACAGATGGGAGAGGTGGCCACCCTCACGCGCGAGGCGGGGCACTATATGGCCCTCGTGGATGGTTCTAAGAACCCCGATGTTGCCGCATTTCTCAAAGCATGCGGCACTCTTGTTTTCGCCCAGCGGGAACCGGGCATGGCATCATCGCGGCGCGAAGCGTTTGCGCACGCGAAAGAGATTCTCCTCGAGCTTCCCCATATACATCAGGGGAGAAGGATCGTTTTCTGGACAGAGGAAAAGCCCTACATAGTGGAGAAGATACCTGCGATCATTGAGCCACTCCTTTGCGGAAGCGCAGAGGCATGCATTGCAAAGCGGAGCCAGTCCAGCTTTCGCACCTGGCCATGGTTCCAGGCAGAAAGCGAGCAGGGGGCAAACGCCGCCTACAATGAGGCAACAGGCCGCAACTCCGACCCCATGCACGGACCTGTAGCCGTGCTCATCGAATTTGCAGACGTGCTGATCAATTGCTACCCGGAGAGGTACGGCGTTCTGCCGTTCGCGGCAGGATATATCCAGCACTTCGCCCTAATGGAGATGATGGCCTCGGGATGTATAGTGGCGGACAGCGAGCCGCTTGACGTCATCTATCCTCCTCTCCAGAAAATGAAGGAGGAAACGGCTTTGCTCGATGCGATGCTGGAAAAACGCAGACAACAGAAAGAGGAACTGTCGGAAAGCTATCGCATTGCCGCTCGGACACTCGGCATCAACTCAACCACATAGGAGATATCTCTTGGAAAAAGAGACGTAGACGAAAGAGGAAATCCAAGCTGGTATGAGTTTTCTCCAAAAAGTCAGGAGAAACGACGGCTGGCCGGACGAGGCGTGCATGCGCATTGCGCATAGCATGACGCCGCGATGGGCGCCGGAGCTTGTCTTCACGGAGCCGTGGCCAAAGTTCCCAGAAGTCAAGATACTTCTCACCGCCTATGACGGCGGTATCAAAGAGTATCGCGGCAAGTGGCACATACCGGGCGGGTACCGGCAGTGTGGAGGACGAGAGTTTTGAGGCGACATGTTCGCGGGTGGCATTAGAGGAAGTCGGCATTGATGTGTCCGTACTCGGCACGCTAGCCCTCCCCTACTTGTGGCGCCCCGGCGAGCACCCTTACGGAAGACCCCTATCCATCTACACAATCGTGAGGTCACTGGGAATCATCCAAGAGACAGACACCAGGCGTTTCTTCGGTCCCAACGAACTTCCAGACAATATCGTCAAGGTGCATCGGAGGTTCATCGAACAGCACCTATTTCTAGTTTGAGCTGACTGTTACCAGTCCGCAAAACCCGAGCGGCCTCGCATCCCGAGGCCGCTTTTCATTTTTTATTTTCCGCAACGAGTCCTTTGTTTTTGAAGAAGGCGGCGAAGACGGCGAGGATGTAGTCAAGGTGTTTTTTGTCCATTTCCGGATGACAGCCGATATAGAAGCCATGGTGGTTGATGTTGGCGGTTATGGGGTATTTCGGTTCCAGATTGCCGAACATACCCACATACACCGGTTGGTTGATGAGGGGCATCATGTAGCGCGTTTCCACGTTCCAGTCCTCAAGCCATGCCACCAGTTCGTCACGGGTAAACAGACGCGGGTCTTTGATGACCATGGTAAACATCATATACGCGTGTTCCCGATTATCGGGACGCGTGGGCAATTGCAGGAATCCTTCGTACCGCTTCATGCCTTTGAGAAGATACGCCGCATAGCGCTGGCGCAGTTTGATATTTTTTTTCAAATATTTCAGTTCGGCAATGCCGAGCGCTCCTTCCAGTTCCGTCATGCGGTAACTGTATCCGACGCTGATAAAAGAAAACCTTTTGTTCGCCACCTCAAATCGCGCCTTGCCTTTCAACCCCTTGTCATCGTCCATGGAAACATAAATAGAATCGCGGCCGTGGTTCACCAAGCTTTTCATGCGCACCGCAAGATCGGGATCGTTGGTGAGCGCCAATCCCCCCACCCCTGTAGTAATAAGGTGCGCCATGTAGGTAGAAAAGCATACAATATCGCCGTCAGCGCCCACAGGCCTGCCTTTGTAGCTTACACCCACGGCTTCGCATGAATCCTCTACCACGCGGAGTTTGTGCTTGCGCGCAATCGCCGTAATCGGATCCATGTCCGCGGACATGCCAAAGAGATGCACCGGTGCAATAGCCCGCGTGCGCGGCGTAATCGCGGCTTCTATTTTCTTCGGGTCAATATGATAGGTGTACGGGTCCACGTCGACAAAGACGGGCTTCAATCCGTTCTGGAGCACGACATTGGATGTTGCCACAAACGTAATCGCGGGCACGATAACCTCGTCCCCGTCTTTCCATCCGTCCTTTTCTTTCAACGCATGAAAAGCCACTTGCAAAGCGCTGGTCCCGCTGTTTGCGGAGATCGCAAATTTTCTGCCGCAGACCCGCGCAAATTCCTGTTCAAAGCGCTTGAGCATGGGCCCATATGAGATCCTGCCCGAATTAAGCACCCGATTCACTAGGCGTTTTGCGTATGGCGTGATGATGGCGCCGCCCACGCCTATTTTTTTCGGATGCCGTTTGAGTGCCGCCATATTATTGTCCCCGCGCAAGGCGTTCTACGTCCGCGTCCACCATCATCTGCACCAACTCTTGAAATCCTACTTTCGGCTTCCATTTCAATTCTTTGTGCGCGCGCCGCGCATCCGCCAACAGCAGATGCACATCTGCAGGGCGCAGAAGCGTCTTGTCCACCTTCACATATTTTTTCCAATCGAGTTTGAGGTGCGCAAATGCCGCCTCGACGAATTCCCGTACGCTGTGCGTTATTCCGGTGCCGATCACGTAGTCGCCCGGTGTATCCTGCTGGAGCATGAGCCACATGGCTTCAACATAATCCCCTGCAAATCCCCAATCGCGCTTGGCGTCCAGATTGCCGAGCCGCAGTTCTTTCGCAAGTCCCAGCTTGATCTCCGCCGCCCGATGCGTAATTTTTCGCGTTACGAACTCCATGCCCCTGCGCGGCGACTCATGATTGAAAAGGATGCCTGACGCGGCAAACATACCGTACGACTCGCGATAATTGATGGTAATCCAATGCCCGTACAGTTTGGCCACGCCATACGGACTGCGGGGATAAAAATGGGTCTTCTCGTTTTGCGGCGATTCTTTACTCCCGCCGAACATTTCCGATGAAGACGCCTGATAGAATTTTATTTTCGGATTGACCTGACGGACGGCTTCCAGTATGCGCGTGACCCCAAGTCCCGTGACCTCGCCTGTATACACGGGCTGGGGCCATGAATCGCCGACAAATGATTGCGCGGCAAGATTGTACACTTCATCGGGCTTTGCTTTTTTCAGCGCGTGTACGAGCGACGCCTCATCCAGCAAATCGCCGGAAAGAAACGTTACGTTATGCATGGACGCTGAAATATTTTCGCGATTTTTCTTGCTCGCGCGCCGCTCCAGGCCGAATATCCGGTATCCCTTGGCGAGCAAAAAATCAGCCAGATATGAACCGTCCTGGCCGCAGATGCCCGTGATGAGCGCGCTTTTTTGTTTTGGCTTCATAGACAAAGACCGTTGTATGCCCCGGGCTTCTTAAGCAGAAAATAATAATTTCTCGGCGTGTCCAGGGAAGTTTTTTCTTCCGCAATGGTAAAGCCAGCCTGCGTTATGGCGTGCCGTATGCGACGAAGGGGGAAGCCCGTCACACCAATCTCCCAATAATGCCCTCGTTTAACGATCGGTGTGCCGCCTCGTTGGACTTTTATCAGCATGTCGCGCGTTTTAAAGAAAGGGATTTTACAGCGGAGTCCGATGAGAATGTTCCGGCTATCGGGCTCTGAAAGCAAGACGGATCCGCGGCAGATGCGAAAAATTTCTTTCAATGCTTTCGGAAAATCGTCAAAAGGCAAATGCTCAAGAACCTCGCATACCAGCACCATATCAAAGGTATCGTCAGGAAACGGCATAGTCAGGACAGTTCCTAACACATCCGGAGAATACTCCTTTTTGTTGTCAAGGGTCGTTACGGCGACGCCAAACTTTTTTAAATAATCGGTAACAAATCCATGGGAAGGTCCGATCTCCAAAACGGTAAAATTTTCCAGTTTTTTCTCCCGCCGGCGCACCTCGCGCGCAACAAAATTGACCTGATGGTAATAGTGGATCCAGCGTGCCTTATGATCGTAAAAATCTTTGGACCAAAATGGTATGTCGTATACGCTTGGCATGGTTGTGGCATAGACACTACTCTCTCGCTATCATACGCGCTATAACGGCGTACAAGACGCTCCTGTCTCTCCACCTGTAGCATAGAAAGGGCGCGGCGTCTATTTAGAGCCTATGGTAGAGCGTTACATAGGCGCTCACGTGTTTTTCCCATGACATGGTGCGCGCAAACGCGAGAGAACGCGCCCCCATCTCTCCTTTCAACTTTTTATCGCGCAAAATCTTTGCAATCGCGTCGGCAAAGTCGTCGGGGTCGCGCGTGGATACAAGAATGCCGTTCTTGCCGTCCTCTACCGCGTCATCAATCCCGCAGTTTTTACTCCCCACCACCGGCAGTCCTGCGGCCGCGGCTTCCAGAAACACGATACCGAATCCCTCCACATCGTGCAGGATATTTTGTGAAAACAAGCAAAATAGCTCGGCATTTTTATAGATTTCGGCAAGTGCCGTGCGGCTAGGTACGTCCTGTAAAATATGCACGCGGTTTCCGAGTCCAAGTTCGGCGATCAGATTTTTCAAACGGCGGTCATAGACATCAGTATAGCGCTTGCCGACGATGACATAATGGAGATCGGGAAACCTGTCCGCAATTTTGGCGAATGACCGGATGCTGAAGTGATATCCCTTGCGCCAGCGCAATTGCCCAACACCGAGGATATAGGGCTTATATGCTTGTAGGTTGTAGGTCGTTGAAGCAAATGTCTTTGCTTCAACGGGTTGTAGGTTACTGTTTGCCGAAAATTCAGTTATATCTATACCCGGATTGATGACCGTGATTTTCAACTCCGGCATTTTTTTCAAGATCTCATCCCGCGTAAACGCGCTGATCGCGGTGACGGCCGCGGCACGACGGTATGCCCAGCGCATAAACGGCGCGTAGCGCCAAAAATACAGAGGATGGATAGAGCCCGTGCCGATTGCCGTAATGATGAGCTTTTTGCCAAGACCAATGGACGCGAGCGCCGCGATAAAGCCGTAGGGAAAAATGTCGAGCGCGTGCACGACATCGCATTGCTTTATCAATCGCCGTATCTTGGGCAGTTCACGCAAAAGCGCCAGCCGGCTTGCATGAATCAAGGCGTGTTCGTTCGACTCACCTGACGCTAGGGTCGTGAGTACGACTATTTCGGCAGGGAGCGCACGGGAAAGCTCCGTAATAAGGCGGCGGGAGAAAACCCCCGCCCCGTTATCCTGCCACAGATTGTGCGCCAAAAAACAAATTTTCATCGCTATGCTACGGTCGCGTCATCAATGGAAAGGTATTTTGCGTCAGCATCAATCGTGGCGCGACATCCCACCGGAAACGTGTAATTTTCAACATTGTGTCCCAGCTCGCCTATTTCCAGAATCGGGAAATCATACCCCCTCGTTGCCTCTAGAACCATATCTGCCACCTCGCGGTTTTTGCTCTCTTCCTTCATCTCGTGATTGTCAAAATAGCCGAGAATGAGCCCCTTGATCTTTGCAAAAGTGCCATTAAGCCGGAGTGCTGTGAACTGGCGATCAAGTCTCGCAAGTGACTCCGTTCCTTCCAAAAACAGCATCGCGTCTTGAAAATCAGCGCCGTATCCTGCGAGCATTGTCGTGATGAGACAGCCCGAATGCCCGCCCATCAGTATGCCGCTCGCGCACCCGCTCCGCACTCCGCGCCATCCCGAATATATGAGCTCCTTTTTCTCTATGTGTCGCCACTGCGGATTAGGCGCCAACACCCCTACATTTCTCTCAAAAAATGTTTTCTTGAAATTCTCGACAAACAGTTCGGACATCGAGTCGCTGAAACCCCACAGAAACGATGGCCCGTAATATGCTATCAGTCCTGTCTTTGCAAAAATGGCGTTGACGAGCGTAGTGCCGTCCGAGAAGCCCGCGAATATCTTCGGATCGCGCCGGATCATGTCGTAATCAATCCCGTCGAGCAGATGATTGGCCGTGTCCCCGCCCTGGGACATCATGATCATTTTTACCTCCGGGTCGCGCCACAGCGCATGAAAATCAGTGAGTCGCGCCTCCCGCGTGCCCGCATTGTAAAAATGCCTGTCAAACGCATGCGCGCCCATTTTTACTTTCAGATCCATCGCCTCCAGCGCCGCACGAGCGCGCGCACAATCCGTCTGCAAATGTTCGGCGATATACGATGAGGGAGAAAGAATTCCCATTGCATCCCCTGCTTCCAATCGCTTTGGTTTGATGATATCCATAAAATAAGTGTATCACTAAAGAAACGACCCTGAAACACGGCATGCCGTAGCGCAGGGTCAATATTATCCGGATCGCGTAGGGGCGCTTACTTCAGAAGCCGACGGCCCATGTGTTCCGCATAGGTGCGATGAGAGGGCTCCCAGTCGGGAAATGCGTCAGTACCGAACACGTAACGCAAGCACATAGCAAGTCCGGCAAAACCCGTTGGCACGTACGCCTCGGGTTCCACCAGCAGGAGCTCGCGAATTGTGTACGGATCCCAGACAAACGGCTCGAGTTGGGAATGTTCGTCTCCGCTCCTGGCGCTCCGCGCCTTCCCTATCACTTCCCGAAACGACAGCGCCGTATGCGCGAGGAAAACGAATTCGTAATTGAGCCGCCGCCATGTGAGGTCTGCCGCGACACCGATACACAGCAGTGACGAAACGTCTGCCTCTGTCATGCCGAGTTCGCTTTGAAACTCGTCGCGTATGCCCTGATACGGGTGTTTCTGCCGCGGCGTCAGCCGGCCAGCGGGCGCCACGTGCCGCAATGTCGGCCAATCAATCCTGGGACTTCGCACCCCGAGAATACAGAAGCCGTCACACGTAACGGTTACGGCCATAAAGCCGACCGCGCGATGCTGGCGATCACCGGGAAGCAGAGCGGCCACGCTCTCATGGGTCGTACCCATGAAATTTTTATACTCCGACTCCACGCACGTGAGCCGGAGACTGCTCCCACTAATGCTTAGTCCCTGCGCAACGAGCATCGGTCCGGAAAACAGATTCGGATTTTGAACCAATTCCACGTCCCACAGCTCGTTTACGAGCGCCCCTATCGCGGAGGACAACGGCTCCGCTGTCTCTCTCACCACCTCAATATCTTTTTCTAAAAAAAGACCCGTCGCTACCACCCGTACAGGATATTCCATCGTCTATCTCCTCTTGGTGCTACCTATGATCTCCCACAGACATCCATTCCGTTTTGAATCCGAACACTGCGGTACAATCCGTAGTGTATGCACAAGAGACCGAAGATCAGCAAAACCGAGCGTCTGGAGA
>MHQR01000010.1 GCA_001820725.1 Candidatus Sungbacteria bacterium RIFCSPLOWO2_01_FULL_54_21
GTGTATACTGCCTGCCCGGCAGTCACCACCAGCGTATCAGGTTCCCGCGGATGCACGGCAATGCCGCCGACGGGCACACCAAGCCCCTCAATAAACGTGCTCAAGGGTTGCCATGCGGATCCTCCATTTACTGATGTCAGGATACTTCCGTTATTGGTCCGGTACAACACGCCTCCATGGTGCGGATCGGGCACCAGAGCGTTGCGCAGGGTCTGGCGGCTCGTTCCAGGACGCAGGGTCGTGAAAGAAAGGCGGTTGTACGGATGTTCAACCACGCGCGAAGACGTGCGCCGCAATGTCCTGCCTAAAATACCCAAGTCGCTCCAGGACTCGCCGCTATCATACGTCCGATACACCTGTCCTTTGTCGGTCAGCAGATATCCTTCATTACTGTACCATGGATGCATGACCAGGCGTGCAAGGGAGTCGCTGATCACTTTGGAAAAACGCCAATATCTGCCACCGTCGTGGGAGACAAGAAGCCGCCCTTCTCCCGTCGCCACCATCACCGTATCGGGCGCATTGGGCGGGGTAAAGACATCAAACACGGCATATCGCTGTTGTCCGACAAAATAAATCTGGTGAAACGACGCGCCGCCGTCGGTACTTCTCAAGACACTGCCACGGCCGGCTTGATAGACCGCAAGATACATCACGTCCGGACGGCTCCGGCTGATCACCACCCGATAGATGTCGCTCCGGGGGTCCAGCGCGCCGGAACTGTCCTGCACCTGGCGCCACGTCGCCCCCGCGTCTTCGCTTTTCCATAATCCGGCCGATCGGGTGGCGGCAAAAAGCGTCGTGGTCGCCGTGGGGTGTGCGGCGATGTCATAGATATAGCTGGGTGCGGGGTCGCGTCGTCCGCGCACAAAGACCGCCGGCTTCCAATACTCCCCACCATCTTCGGAGCGGAAAAGCAGTTCCGAACCTTGTGCAAGGCCGCCGGCGCCGGGCAGGATATTGATGCCGACCGCGGACAAAATCATGGGAATGGCAATCACCACGGTGACGAATCCGACGATGATGAAGATGATCGTCTTGAAAATCATATTTCTTGGCCTTTGATTATGTGGGCATCGCGCATGGAATCCAAGAGGAGCACATCAAGCGCGAGGCGGGCGTTTACGTTGGTTGTCTCCAAAATGGTAGCGACATCAAGCACGCGCGCCAGACGGCGCGCCAGGCGACTGCGATCATCGGGTGTTTGCGCCGCATGCATGTTCGCGCGGAGCAGATCCTGTACTACGGCGATTGCCGCAGAGCGCACGGGCGGGTCTCCGGCGATTTTTTCGCTCAACGCCAGCACATCCGGTATGCCGCCTGCCACAGCCCTCCGCACCAGAGCCGCTACTTTTTCTTCCGTGCGAGGACGATCAAAAAAATCGAGTATTACGGTCCGCGAGCGTATCGTTGCGGGAACAGATTCCCGATGACTCACGGTAAGGATAAAAAGCGTCCGCTCGCCCGGCTCTTCCAAAAGTTTCAAAAAAGCGTCGGCCGCATCCCAGCTCATTGTATCAGCTTGACCGATGATCGCAACCCGCCAGGCGCCTCCCGCCGGCGCCAAAGAAAATATGCGCTTGAGTTCGCGTATGTCGTCGATGGGTATTTCTTTGCGTGCTTCTTTTTGAGACGTCAGAGAATGCGTGACGTCGAGAAGGATTGCGTCCGGATACGTATTCGCATCAATTGCGGCGCATACCGGACATCCATCGTCTGCCGTGCCTATTGAAACATCGTCTCGACCGGAAGGATGCGCCAGCGCCTTTGCAATCGCCTTTGCAATCGCCATCATTCCCGCGCCATCCGGCCCGCAAAAAAGATAGGCGTGCGCCAAGCGGTCTCGCGCCATCACGCGATCGAGATAGGCAATGTTTGGTGCATGCGCGCTGTTCATGCGTCTGATTGCGCCGTACTACCGGAGGGCGTTTCAGTCAGAAGAAGATATGCAAACGGCAGGGCGATAGTGAGCAGTAGTGCGGCCACACCCGAAAATTGAAGCCACATATTACCGCTGGAAAGAAGCGGCAATGAGAGCAGAATTGCATTGAATGAGAAGTGGGCAACCAGCGCCGTGAGCAAACCCTCTTTCAGGAATACATATCCCAGCGCAATACCCACAATCGTCAGTTCAATGCCCCGCGCGTACAGGGGATAGACCGGATAGGTGGAATGGAGAAATGCCCACACCACGGCGGGAATCACGACCGCCAGCCACGTAAAGCGCACATAGCGCTTGAGCAAGGGTATCGCAAACAGGCGAAACGTGAATTCTTCGGAAATGGCGGCCGTCATGCCTACCGCAAGCGGAATGGTAAACGGCAGATAGCTTGCCATATAGCCCGACACCTCCGGCGTGATCGGCGACCAGATGGAAAAGAATGTGCCGCCGAGGTAATAGAATACGCTGATATATCCCATCATTGCGCTCGCCATGAGAAATCCTTTTGTGATTGATGATGCAAGATACCCGCGCGTGTACGTTCTCTGCGGATCCAGATCATTCGCGTGTGGCGCATATTCGCGCGCGATGCTCTCACCCGGCACGCCGACGATGAGCGAGGAAATCACAAAAATGGCAACGCTCGCAAGCACGAGAATGCCGGAGATGGCGAGAAACGAGGCCCATGGCGTAGTCGTCAGATACCCGAATAGGAGACCCGAGGGCGTGCTTGCGATGCTGATGAGGAGCAAGGCCGCACCCGCAGCCGTCAGCCATACGACTCTGCGCATGCGCACATCCCCTGCCTTATACCGCCGCATGAGGAAAAAGACCGCAAAGCCCGTCAGTACCACTTCGAGTATCGCCGCAAGGGCGACAAGCAAAACACCGGTTGCATCCGCTGTTTCTTGCATACGCTGAAAGTCCTCGGGCACGAATATATATTTTTGGAACGCGCCGATCCGATCTCCTTGCACGACTACATTGACGCGCTGGGCGCCCGCGCTCGCCGATGGATTCTGCGACCAGAGCATGGCCGATCCTTTCAGCTCGAAATCAAACGAGTGATCGGTGCGCTTTTCTTTTCTCTCATCCTTGTATGTTTTCTCCTCATAGTCGACGATCGCGATGCCCTGCTGTTCGGCAAGGAATTTCTCGGCCGCTTTCAAGGCCGCCTGTTTGTCCAGTGCGGCGCCCGCCAAAGAATCCTCTTGAGTGTGCTGAAAAGAAACAATGGCGCCGGACGTATTGACGCCGACAAAGTATTCTTCTTTTTCAAGCGGCCGGAAAAAACGGGTCGTATACTGCCACGGCTCAAGCGCCGCGTTATCCTGCACCGCGCGGATAAAACCGGGGATGCCCAGCGCGCGCTGAAGAAAGATTTGTCCGGTGTCATCAACCTCAAACACCGTCGCTCGTTTCCATGCATCAATGTCCGCTCCTTGGCTTTCTACATAATCAACGGCGCGATGCTCGGCCTCCGCATGGCTGATCTCCACCCGCAAAGCGCTTTGTGGAAACGCCTTGGGATAAAAAATAACAGCCGCGATAGCGCCAGCAATGCCGAAACCAAAAAAAATGTAAAGTGATTTGTTTTTCATACTTCCATGGTGCTTACCGCTTGCTCATGATACTGCGTTTGTAGACCGCGAGATGTTCCAGCGCGATGCCGGTGCCTCTGACTACGCAGAGAAGCGGCTCTTCGGCAATGTGCGCGGGCACGCCGGTCTCCTGCAAGACGAGCGCGTCAATATTGCGCAGGAGCGCGCCTCCGCCGGACAAGACGATGCCGCGGTCCATGATGTCTGACGCAAGTTCCGGCGGTGTCTCGTGGAGCACGCTTTTGATCGCGCGGATGATTTCGTCCAATTCATCGGCAATTGCGGCGGTCACTTCCTGCGAACGTATTTCGGCCGTGTTGGGTAAGCCGGTAATAAGATCGCGGCCCTTGATTTCTTTCTTCATATTTTCGTCGTCCACCGGCAGGGCAGAGCCGATGTCTACCTTGATCGTCTCGGCCGTCCGGTCGCCGATCGCGAGATTGTAATTGCGCTTCATGTACTCCGCGATGGCCGCGTCCAGCTTGTCGCCCGCGACCCGCACGGATGTGGATGAGACAATACCTCCCAGCGAGATCACCGCAATGTCCGTAGTGCCGCCGCCGATGTCTACGACCATGTGACCCGATGGCTCGTTGATCGGAATGCCGGCGCCAATGGCCGCCAGCACCGGCTCTTTCACCGCATACGCGGCGCGCGCACCCGCCTGCATGGTCGCCTCAATCACGGCCCTGCGCTCGGTGGAGGTAACGGCCGCAGGCACGGAAACCATGACTTCCGGTCGGAAAAATCTGATTGGCCCGCTTGCTTTGCCTATGAAATAACGAAGCATTGCCTCGGTCACCCGATAATCAGCGATGACGCCGTCCTTGAGCGGACGGTATGCGGTAATGGTATCCGGCGTTCTGCCAACCATGCGGTACGCTTCGTTGCCCACCGCGAGCACGCGATTTTCATCGCGTGCGACCGCGACCACCGACGGCTCGTTGATGACTACGCCTTTTTTCGGCACAAACACCAGCGTGTTTGCTGTACCCAAGTCAATGCCCATTTTTCGTACAAACATAGGATATAGGATTTAGGGTTTGGGGTTTAGGCAATGCGCGTCTCGCTATACCTTAAACCCTATTCCCTATACCCTCGTAATGTCAGCTCCCAACGTCCGCAACCGCTCGTCCAATGTTTCGTACCCGCGATCAATATGGGCAACGCCGGAGATCACGGATTTCCCTGTGGCGCTCAAAGCCGCGATAATGTGCGCCATGCCCGCGCGAATATCGGTAATCTCGATGTCCGCGCCGTTCAGCGACACGGGTCCGGTAATCCGCGCCACATGATTGAATGTGCGGCCGGAAAATCGGCACGGGCTGTCGGACGGACATTCATCCGATACCGAGATATCTGCTCCCATACGCGCCAGATCTTTTAGATAGCCCAGCCGATCTTCGTAGACGGTTTCGTGTATTATTGATGTTCCTTTTGCTCGGGTCAAGAAAACCGCGAGCGGCTGTTGCCAGTCGGTCATAAAACCGGGATGCGGCGCCGTCGCAATGCTGACAGAAGACACATCCATGGGTCCGACGAAGGATGGGGGGGCAATATATAACCCGTGATCATTTTCCTCCACGATTATGCCCATTGCGCGTACCACCGCGATGAATGACGCCAGATGCGCCGGTTCGGCTCCCCGCAGGGTAATTGCGCCGCCGGTCGCGAGCCCCGCCACGGCAAACGACACGGCTTCGTTGCGGTCGGGAATGATGCGGTGGCGCACGCCGCGCAACTGGCGGACGCCCTCTATTTCAATGCGGCGCTCGTCCGACTCGCATGTGATCAAAGCGCCCATGGCGATAAGCATGGCAATGAGATTCTGCACTTCGGGCTCTATAGCCGCATTTTCAATGCGCGTACGGCCGCGGGCAAGTACGCCTGCAAGGAGAACCGACTCCGTGGCGCCCACCGATGGAAACGGGAATGCAATATCGGTACCCGTAAGATACGGCGCGGTCGCATAGTAGGAGCGCTCGCGGCGCTCGATCACCGCACCCATCCGCGCCAACGCTTCAAGATGGAAATCAATCGGCCGATGGCCGATGGGATCTCCGCCGAGAAACGGCACCTCTGCTTCTCCCGCGCGCACCAGCAGGGGCCCGAATGCCAGGATAGGAATGCGGTTTCTGCGCGAGAGCTCGATCACCGAGTGCTCTCGGATTCTCGGTGTTACGATACTGCACGTATGATCGTCGCCGTAGGTGATACTACTGCCGATACGCTCGCACAGCTCCCGCGTAATCGCCGCTTCTTCAGAAAAAGGTACGTTCTCAAGAATGCACGGCTCGTCGGTCAAAAGAGTCGCCACCATTGCCTTGGACGCGGCATTTTTGGACCCGCGGATCTGGACTCCTCCGGACAGCATCCTGCCGCCGTGGACAACAAACCTCTCTGCCGTTTCGTGCATGCGTCCATAGTAACTGGTTTTTTCGGCTTTACAAGCGCGATATTTTATATGATCATTGGTGCAATGAAACGCACGACCCGGCGCATTATTTTTTATTGTCTGGCGCTTCTTTTTGCCGTCGCAGGGCCGCTCGCCGTGCTGACATCCCTGGGCTATACCTTCCGCTTCTCCACCGCGACGTTTGAAAGTACGGGCGGCATTTTTATCAAATCGGCTACGCCGCGCACCAGCGTTTTTCTTGACGGCGCATTTTTTAGGGAGACCGGATTTCTCACCGGCAGTACGCTGATGACCGATATTGCTCCAGGCACCCATCATGTGCGCTTGGAGCGGCAAGGATTCAGGCCGTGGACAAAAACGGTAACCGTGGCGCCTACAGAAGTCACGGAATTCCGAGACGTTTTCCTCGTCCCGTTTGAGCCGCTGTCCGCTACCTCGACGCGCCAGGAGCTGGCCGCAGTACAGGCGACATCAACCCCTACGCACACGTTTTCACTCGATAAAAAAAACCGCCTGCGTATCGCGGAAAACAGGACCAGTCGTGTCGTTGCCGAAAACGTGCACTCGTTTACGCCGACAGAGGACGGCGCTTTCTTTGTGGGGCAGAATGGCTTTCTCGCCCGTTTTGATGCGGACAGCCAGAACGTTGAAACCGTCGGCCGTCCTGGCTTTTTCCTAGACCGTGAGCCGTTCCGCTTTGCCGTCAGCGATCATTTTCTTGCCATTATTGACTCTTCCGGCGGCCTATTTCTGTATGACGCGGCCGCAGGCGCCGTGCGCCCCATTGCCTCCGACACCCAAGAAGTCCGCTTTGACAGCACGGAGGAAAAACTTCTCATCGTGAAAGAGCAGTCCATTGACATGCTTTGGCTTGCCGACAGCGAACGCCAGCCGTTCCAGAAAAGAGACACCATGGAAACCGTGGCGCAGATACCCGATACTATTCGCGAGGCATATTGGTGCTACGGAACCGAACAGCACGCGATCTATCGCACCCGCGCTGGCGTCTTTATCGCCGAAACCGACACCCGCGGCGGCAGTAATATCAGCGAACTCATAGCAGGCCCTGTGGACGAGATCATCACCTCTTCTCTCGCTCCCAGCACTATCTTTTACCGCAAAGGGGGAACGCTATACAAAATAGATCTTTGAGGGGAAAGGATTATGAAAAGAACCTTTACGGATTCTCCACGCGGAAGCGGATTTTTGCCGGATCCGCCGGAGCGGTGGCGCGCCACGGCGGGAAAAATGAGAGACGGAAACTCGCCACCTCCTGCCGCGTCTTGAACAATTCCGCGGCCGTACCCTCTTTCTTGCCCGCGATGAGCGATGCCAGCTCTTTCTCGGGAATCGTGTGCTTGATCTTGAGGTCGCCGCCGATCATCACTTCGGCTTTTCCTTTTTCAAAATCAACGGTGCGAATAGTGTACGAAAGCCGTGCGGACCCTGAAATAAATTCGCGATCCCTGTGTTCCGCGAGCGTGAGTGACACGAGCAGGCCCGCCACATCGGCCTCGCGGAATGCCAATGCCGTGCCTTTTGCTTCTGCCGATGCCGAGAATGGGCCTACGGCGCGCGATCCCGCTTTCGGCGCTTCAATGGTGACCATCTCTATCTCGCGCAGTTCTTTGAGCGCCAAAAGGCCCGCAGGGGTCTTGCGTCCCATTTCAGCTTCCAGCTCACTGAATGCTGTCTTGGAGACCTCTTCTTGCGCCCGCTTCACATCGCCTGCGGTAACCACCACGGCCTCGCCCTGGAACCCACCCGCAAATCCGCTTTCGACTATCGCGTAAAATCCCTCATAGCGCGGGGTGCCCTGGAAGCCGGGTACGTTCAGCCGTACCGAGCCGGAGGTATTGGCGCCCTCGCCCGCAATGTCTGCGACGAGGTGCGCTTCTATCCCTTGCGGCACAATTTTCCCCTGCGCAATCTTTGCCGCGGGCACGGTGATTCCTCTTTGTATCCGATAGATGGATCCTGTATCGGTCACAAACCGCGTACCCGCGACAAGAATCTGCGGACTGGTATTGAATGCATTGTAAACCGTGGCCGTTCCTCGCGCGCGCTCTTCCACACGCGCCCTGCCCGTTGCCGAAAAATCTCGCGTGACAATGCGCGAAAAATGAAACGTCTCGGCCGGAATTACTTTCTGCTCGGTCAGCACTTTTGAAACCGACGTATCAAAGAGAGCCCCGACGCGGACAATCGCCGCTTCCTCAACGCGCGGCTTTATCGTCACGGTCAAGCGGGCGAATACCGTTGAGACAAGGACAAAAATGGCGACTATGGCAATCCCGCCGGCATAGGCGCCCATAAACGATCGACGATCGTTTATGCCCCATGAACGGCTCCGGCGAGCCGGAAACGGCTTGTGGATGATCGGCGCTTCAATGTATTCCTCTTTTTCCGGCAAAGGTGTCCGCATCTCATACAGCTTTTCCGGCGTCCCTTCCTTTTCCCAATGCAATTCCATCTCGCTCTCGCCTAAACCCCTAGGCGCGTCCTGCACACGTTCGGACGCGTCACTTTGTGGGGACAGGCGCACAGGACCCGATGACGCGGACCGCCTGATGCCGTCTGTATTTTTTTTTAGTGGCGACATGATTATGTAGTATATATCAAAAAATCGGCTGGCGCACCTGCACATATACCGTGAGCGCGGCAAGCCCCGCGTTTTCCGGTCCGGCAACATGCCCGCCAAGCGTATCCCCGCCGAAAAAAGCGCTTCCGTCCAGCACGCGCAGTTTAGGCACGGTCGCATGTGATACGCCCCCCATCCAATCCCCCGCCATCAGCGCGGAGCGCAACTCCGCAAGGTGAGCGCCTCCTCCAGCGAGGAGAAGCGTGTCGGAGACGGGGCCTGCGGCGGCAAAAGAGCCCAGCGCGGAGACAAAGGACTGTTTCCACTGCGCGGCAGCGGCCACAGCAACGCCTTCCGCCTGTTTGTTCCCTCGTTGTCCAGGCAGGGCCGTAGCATGGCCGCGCATCGCTTTCTGCGCCTCCCTGAATGTTCGGTCGCTTTTTTTCGCCAAGCGCTCGGCAAACCGTCGCGTACCGTGCGGCATAAAAGCCACGTGGGAAAATTGCCCATTGCGCACGGATAGCACGGTGGTCTCGTTACCCCCGACATCCACGACCAGCGCGTCGCCAATGCCAAGCCCCCGCGTAATGGCTTCTTTATAGGCAACGGCGAGCGGTATGAATTCTATTGGCATGCCAGCCAGGGCGTTTTTTATTTCCGCGAACGTGGCGCCATTTTCAACGGTCATGTGCAAACTTAGCGTACGGAATACAATCTCTTGTACGCGCGAGCGCGGCAACACCGCATCGGATGCGCGCCGACTTGTACGTTGCGTTTGCTCGACGGCATCCCTGGTAAGCGGATATCCGTTTACCAGGACTTCTATGGGTGCTACGATCACCGCGCGGCGCAGATCGTTGTGAGACGCGAAAAGATCATGATATTGTGCGCGGATGTCGCGTCGCGTGAGCATGCTGCCGCCGAGGCCGGGTACGGCGCTCCATGTGTCCACTCTGCACTCGGCGACCGTGGGACCCACGGCGATGATGATCTGCTCGGGCACTTCCTGCAGATGCTGCATCATGCGGAACACGCCTTCGCGGATTTTCCGCGCAAGCCGCAGGCCAGAATATTGCTCCGGCAGTTCCCAAATGAATTTTTCGATCGGCTGCGGCAACGCA
>MHQR01000011.1 GCA_001820725.1 Candidatus Sungbacteria bacterium RIFCSPLOWO2_01_FULL_54_21
GAGAATCTACAGAGGAACAAAGACGAATGGATTCCCATGAGCGTGCCTCCGATCGTGTCAAGAGAAGAGTTTGAAGCGGCAAAGGATCAGCTCGTAAAAAACAGGGTGTTCGCGCAACGGAATCTGAAACACTCCTATCTATTCCCGAAGCTGGTCTACTGTGGCGAGTGCGGATTCAAGATGTTCGGCGGGTTCCAGCCGCCGCGAGAAGCTCGCCATGCGGGAACCAAATACTATCACGGCACATATAGGACGCCGAATGAAAAAGGAGAGACCAAAAGATGCAAAACATGTCCGCAGATCGCGGAGACGAGGTTACGCCCCATATGGGAGCGATTGCGAGAACTGCTTGAGCGTCCGGAAACAGCTCTTGAACGGCTCTCAAAAGAGCGCGATCGTATGGAAGGTCAACAGGATACAGACAAGCGAATATCAAGCATCGGAAAGCAATTGTCGGGGTTGGAGACAAAGAGACGACGATTGGCGCAGATTTACTCGGAGGATGAGACCATGGATCTGAAGACCTATAAGAAAGAACTGGAGGAGATCCGCGGCAAGGACATAGCGCTCCGAGAGGAGCGGGCTCGGTTATTGCCGACAATCCTCAATAAGGACGATCTTCAGGAACGCGCGGCTATGATCAGGAAGCTCTACGAAAAGCTTAAGATCAAACTGGAAGGGGCGACTGAGGCACAAATCCAGCAGATTGCGCGGCTTTTCATAGACAAAATCATCGTGTATCCTAAGAGTAGCCAGGCAGAGCTCGTGCTAAACCTCCTGCCCATAGATAAGCCAACATCCATGAGCATGATGCCCAATAATGATAAGTTGCGGGACATCCGTGCTCGACGAGTTTCCAGAGTTTGACCGCCGCGTTATTGAATCCTTGCGCCAGCCCTTGGAAGAACGCTCCATTACCGTGGCGCGGACTTCCGGGGTCGCCACGTTTCCCGCGCAGTTTATGCTGATTGCCGCGCAAAATCCGTGCCCGTGCGGCAATTTCGGCAATCCGATAAAGGACTGCACATGCGCCACAGGCGCCATCACGCGATACAAAAAGAAAATCTCCGGCCCGATCATGGACCGCATCGATCTGCATGTGGAGACGCCCGCGCTTGCCTACGAGACGCTTGAGGGCGGGGGAGACGAAGAGCCGTCATCCGCCATCCGCGAGCGTGTGCTCGCTGCCCGCCGCCGGCAGAAAGAGCGGTTCCAAAAGAGCGCCATCACCGCCAACGCCGAAATGGGCTTACGAGAACTCAAACAGCACATCCTCCTCACGGCGCCCGTAAAACAAGCGCTCCAGTTCGCGCACGAAAAACACCGCCTGTCCGCGCGCGCGTATCACCGGCTGATAAAAACAGCGAGGACAATAGCAGACCTTGAAGGGACAGAAGACATACAAACCCACCACATCATGGAAGCCCTGCGCTACCGCCCCAAACAGGAGATATAAGTTAGGGACTCATTAGGAATAGCCACCCATCTACATTGGACCTTCGTCACGTGAGAGTTTTCTCAAGGATACCAAATTTATTTTTGTACTTGCCGGCTTTTCCAACCGACGGATGATACCTTGCCCGAACCCAGGTTTTGGAGTCGCCTCCTTTGAAGTATTTGAATATCACTTTTGAGGGGATTATAAAAACATCTGGAAGCTCCTGAAAACGTTTCAAATTGACTAAGGCAAAAAATAAATGCGGATGATTCTCTCTGGCAGAACTCCAACCAATTTCCCACTCGTAGTGGTGCGGTTTTTTTGATCGCTGCGGCCCCGCGTACGCATGGCCCACTCTGTCGTCTTTACTTGCAGTGTGATACTTTTTGATCCATTGGGGTTGCTAACAAGCACATCTGGTCCATAGCTATTCCTTGTCGTCGAAACAGCGTGAAGACCGCGAAAACTCAGTACCGATGCAACAAAGTGCACACCAGCAATGCCTGTAAACTGGAGAGTTCTTGGCATATGGCGTTGGAGATGATGACGATGATCGTACGCTAAAACGGGTTCTTTGCGCCTCGGATTTCGAAGTGGACGTGGCAGCCGGTGGAGTTGCCGGTAGAGCCGAGCGTGCCTATCGTCGTCCCTTGGGCAACAAGGTCTCCTGCCGCAACCGCGAGAGAGGAGAGGTGGGCGTAGAGCGTTTGGGTATTGTTGGCGTGCGTAATAACGACATAGAGGCCGTATCCTCCGTTCCAGCCGCTGGCGCGGGTAATAAGCACGGTGCCGCCGGCTGATGCCAAGACCGGCACGCCGCACGAGTTGGCAAGGTCTACGCCGTTATACCCATGAACGCCGCGCGAGCGTCTGCCGCCGACAATGGGACGCAGGTAAAATCCTTTGTGATCGGGGAGGGCTGGGGCGCGGACTGTTGATTTGGCCGATGGGACCGGTGCCGGCGTCAGTTCTCCGTTGGGGATGATGACGACCTGGCCGACCACAAGATCTTCGCCGATCGCAAGGCCGTTGAAGCTCGTGATTTCCGCGGCATCGCCTTTGAACTTCTTGGCAATACTTTCCATGGTATCGCCGCGTTTTACTTCGTACTGTACGCCGGTAACGGGCAGAATAATCAAGTCGTCGCCTATTTTCACGGTGTTTGCGTTACGCAGATTATTGGCCCACAACAACGTTTGCAGAGAAATGCCGAACCGCTCGGCAATGCCGCCAGGCGTATCGCCTGGTTCCACGCGGTAGACCGTAATCTGGTCCGTTGAGGCGCGGGGAAGCGTGCCCAAGGGGTTGCGCGTCGAGACCAGGGCGTTTTCCTGCGTTGCGACCAGCGCCATCTCGTCGTCGGCAGGGCCACCAACGGTCACGGGCAAAGACGCCTGGCTTCCCATAAGGGGCACGGCAAGCTCGGTCGCTGGCGAAGCGGTCACGGTTTCAGCCGAAGAAACGCCTCCGAACATGCGCAAAAGGGCCGAGAAAAAACCGGCTTCTGCGGGCCGGGGAAAGAGAGCGAAAGAGGCAACAAAAAAGAGCGTCAAAATGCTCGTGTAGAGAACCGCGCCCTTGTCAAAAAAGGGCTTAAAGTATGAGTTTTTCTGTATATGCTGTGATGCCGTGTCCGGCCTTTGTTTACGCAAAGCAACCACTTAGCCAGTCAACAAAAAAAGCGCTTCCGCTTTACCCAAGGTACCTCCTCGGGAGGCCTCTGGTCAAGGAAAATATCCACAGGCCACAGATTGATGAAAATGTCCAATTTTGAGACGCGCAGACGCTATGATAGGGTGAAGAACATGCGCGCGCGCCTTATCACCGCACATGCTCTCTTACCGTCTCTCCCGACGCTGATCCTCGGCGTCCTCGCGCTTATATTCTATGGCTCGTTCCTCGTACACCGTATTGATCTGACTATCGCTGACCTCGGGCGACACTTGCAAAACGGCCGGTTAGCGGTCGAGCAGCACACGATACCTGCAACCAACTTCTACTCGTATACCGAGCCGGATTATCCGGTCACCACGCACCACTGGGCAAGCGGATTGCTTTTTTTTCTGGCGTGGAAAGCGGGCGGATTTACGGGTACGCATCTCTTGTTTATCGCGATCAGCTTGGCCACGCTGGCCATCGTGTTTGGCATGGCCGCGACTGCGGCGGGCTCCGGGCCTGCCACGCTCGTCACCGCCCTTGCCGTGCCTTTGCTTGCGGAACGCACTGAAATAAGGCCGGAGGCGATCAGCTATCTCTTTGCTGTTGTATTTTTTCTTCTCCTCACGCGTTTTGAGCGCACGCGCGACTGGCGATGGCTAGCCGTGTTGCCCCTCGTGCAGGCGCTGTGGGTGAACATGCACATTTATTTTTTCCTGGGACCCGTGCTGATTGCGATATTTTTTGCGGCCTCGCTGTTTGTACAACCTTTGGACAGAAAGCACACCATAGTGTTGGCATATACCGCGCTCGCGACGGCAGTCGCGTCTCTTTTGAATCCGTTTTTTCTGAAAGGCGCCTTGGCGCCTTTCACGATCTTTGAAAATTACGGCTATAGAATCGCCGAAAACCAGCCCGTCTGGTTTGTCGAGACGATCATGCAAAACCCGAATTTCACGATTTTCAAAATTTTGTTCGGCGTGCTGATTGCAAGCTTTATCGTACGCGTGTGGATGCGGGGGAAAGAACGGGAGATGTTGCCGCTTGCCGCAATCGGGATTATGATAAGCGTTCTCGGATGGATGGCCACGCGGAATTTCGCGCTTTTCGGCTTCTTTTTTGTCATCCTCGTCGCATCCAACATCGCCGCGTGCGCGGGTCCGTGGCTTGCGGCACGGCGCAAGACACTTGCCGTAACCGGCGGAGTCATACTTACACTCATCATGGTACCGGCGCTCTTTGGCCAATGGCAGAAATATTTTCCCCACTGGAAAGAGCCGGGGCTGGGACTTGAACAGGGGAGTGGGGATGCCGCGGCGTTTTTCCGCGCGCATGGTCTCCAAGGACCACTATTCAACAACTACGACATTGGCGGGTATCTCATCTGGCACTTGTACCCGCAGGAAAAAGTATTTGTAGACAACCGGCCTGAAGCGTATCCCGCCGCCTTTTTTGCGGAGCACTATATCCCCCTGCAGGAGCGCGACGACGCATGGCAAAAAGCCCTGGCGCAATGGCAGTTTAACGCGATCTTTTTCTCGCATCGTGATGCCACGCCGTGGGCACAGCAATTCCTGATCGCGCGCGTACAAGACCCTGCGTGGGCGCCGGTGTATGCCGATAGCGGGACGATTATTTTCCTCCGCAGAAATGAGCAGAACAATGACGTGATTGACCGATTCGAGATGCCGCAGAGCGCGTTTCGTATCATAAAACAATAGCCCGTAGCGCCGAACAGATGGAGCATATCCTGCAAAATCTCAATGAAAATCAGAAAAAAGCCGCGCTCGCCACCGAGGGGCCGGTTTTGATATTGGCCGGACCCGGATCGGGCAAAACCGCGACCATCACGCACCGCATCGCGTATCTGCTCGCCAAAGGCGTGCCGGCCGACGAGATCCTTGCCGTAACTTTCACGAATAGAGCCGCAGAAGAAATGAAAGCCCGTATCAGAACACTTGCCTACAACCTACATCCTACCATCTACAACCTGCCCTTCATCGGCACATTCCATGCGTTTTGCGTGCGCGTCTTGCGCACGCACGCGGCCAAGATCGGCTACATGCGCACGTTTACCATTTTTGATGAGGACGATGCGCTGTCGCTCATGAAAGAGGTGTTTGTGGAGGTCAATATCAATCCGAAGCAATTTCCTCCGGCAATGATCAAAAACGTAATTTCTGCATTGAAAAACGAACTGAAGACACCGGACATCTATGCGAGCGAGATGGGAACCAGCGATCTTTTTCCGCGCACGGTGCACGCGGCATACGCCCTGTACCAGAAACGCCTGCACGAAGCCAACGCCATGGATTTTGACGACCTGCTCACGCTCACCGCCCTCCTTTTTGAAAAGTATCCGGACATATTGCGCATGTACCAAGAGCGATTCCGCTACATCCACGTGGACGAGTACCAGGATGTGAACACGGCGCAGTATCTCATCATGAAGCAGTTGGCAGTACTGCACCGCAACATCGCGGTCGTGGGCGACGACGCGCAGGCGATTTACTCCTTTCGCGGAGCGGATTACCGCAATATTCTCAATTTTGAAAAGGACTGGCCGGACGCGACCGTGATCGTGCTGGACCAGAACTACCGCTCAACGCAGGTGATTCTGGATGCCGCACGCGACGTCATTTCCCGCAACCGAAGCCAGAAAGAGAAGAAACTCTGGACAGAGCGTCCGGGCGGCGAGCCCATTCAGGTGATTGCCGTAGAGAACGAGCGCGCGGAAGCGGCGATGGTCGCCGATATAATACAGTCGCTTACTAAGCGTGCCGCTCCTGACATCGCCTATCCACTCAGTAGCATAGGAACGGTGTCCCACGGGTATCGCGCACTCAACGGCGAGCAACTTCGGCAGCGCGACATCGTAGTGCTGTACCGCACCAATGCGCAGTCGCGCACGATTGAAGACACATTTCTAGAGCGCAACATCCCCTACAAAATCATCGGCGGCGTGCGTTTTTACCAGCGCAAGGAAGTAAAAGATATGCTCGCGTATGTGCGCTACGTTATAAATCCGCAGGATTTTGTGTCTCTCAAGCGTATCATCAACGTGCCGGCGCGCGGCATTGGCAAACAAACCCTGCTTAAATATCTCGCCTCTGCCACGATCTCCGGCAAAGCGCCCCATGCCGCGCTTGAACGCTTTGAGCGGCTCATTGCCATTCTGCGCGAAGCGGCGCGCGAGAAAACCCCGTCCGCATTTATCCGCTCGGCGCTTATGGAAATTCGCTACAAGGAATATCTGGAGGAAACCGCGTCCAACGCGGACGAGCGATGGGAAAACGTGCAGGAATTGGTCACGCTTGCCAAACGCTATGACGACCTGCCCCAGGACGAAGCGCTGGAAAAACTATTGGAAGACGTAGCGCTCATGTCCGACCGCGAAGAAGACCAGAAAGAGGAAGCGGACGCTGTGCATATGATGACGTTCCACGCGGCAAAAGGCCTTGAATTCCCCGTCGTATTTATGGTCGGCATGGAAGAGGGTGTGTTTCCCCATGCCCGCGCGCTTTTCAATCCCGCAGAATTGGAAGAAGAGCGGCGGCTGTGCTATGTGGGTATTACGCGCGCCAAGGAAAAAGTGTTTCTCTCGTTTGCCTTGTCGCGCACGCGCTTTGGCAATACGCAGATGAATCCGCCGTCGCGCTTTTTGGGGGAAATACCCGAACACTTGGTTATGGTCGACGACACGCCCACCATCGAACTCTGATGATATTCCAGACTTAGTCTGGAATGATGCGATATGCAAGCCAAAAAATCACTCGGACAGTATTTCCTGCGCTGTGCATGGGTCATTGACGCGATGATCAAAGCCGGAGACATCTCGACCGATGATACGGTAGTGGAAATAGGACCGGGAACGGGCATTTTGACTATACCCTTGGCACAACGCGCCGGACGCGTCATTGCTGTGGAAAAGGACGATGCCTTGGCAGACGCCCTAGAAGAGCAGGGGATTCCTCATGTGGAAGTGATAAAAGGAGATATCTTGGCCGTTCTAAAGCAGAAGCCTGATATTGCCGCAGGCCGCAAAGTGGTTGCCAATATTCCGTACTACCTGACATCGCGGCTCCTGCGGATGCTCATTGAAACACAGGCGCGGCCAGAACGCATCGTGCTGACCATTCAAAAAGAAGTTGCGCAACGCATCGTCGCCGTGCCGCCGGACATGAATCTTCTCGCGCTTTCGGTGCAGGCGTACGGCACACCGCGACTCGTCGCGTCCGTGCCTGCGTCGTGCTTTGCGCCCACGCCGAATGTGGATTCGGCCGTCATTTCTCTATCGGACATATCGGACAATTTCTTTCAGAAAAACGGCATAGATGCTGGATTTTTCTTTGAAATACTGCGCGCGGCATTCGGACAAAAAAGAAAACAGCTCGCCAATCCCTTAGCAGAGATTGCCGGAGGAAAACAAAAAGTCATTGCGGCGCTCTCGGCCGCAGGGATTGATCAGCGCGTGCGCCCCCAAGAGCTCTCCCTGACTCAATGGACAACGTTGGTTACAAACTTGTCCCGATAAAATTGATGGGGACCTGTATAACACGGAGACCGCCCCCGACAATCTTCGGCCCGATCGTACAAGGAGAAAAGCCAGCGGCAAGTCCCATAACCCATCCGCCTGGACGAAAAACACCCATGAGAAAGGTGGAGCCATACGGCACCACTACCGGAAAAGGCGTTGGCGGACCGAGATAGAGGAGCAACCCTTCATTGCATGTCAACATTTTTGTAATTATGCCTCCGAACGGAATGAAAACACCTGTCGCCGCCTCCGCATACAGAGGAGAGGAAAGCGGCACAAAAAACGTAGCCGCCAAAAGCGCGCCTACAAGTCCCGCCTGTATGTACCTTTTCATCATCACCCCATGATACCACACAAATATCCTGATTATTACAATAGCCATCGCTACTACGGAGGATAATCCTCCGTAGTAAAGGAAGGTTATCCACAGAGGGAATGAGGTGAAGACAGGGTATAATGGAGATGTGAAAGTATGGCTGGGGCGTATCTCGGCGTTGTCCTCAAGAGCGAGGGTTGTTCTTGTTGTTTTTGTCGTGCTCGGGTGCGGCGCGGGGGTTTGGCTTGTTGCGAAGATGGGCGGCGGCGCATCCGCGCCGCCGGACAATCGGGATGCCGCGCGTGGTGCCGCCCGCGCGGCACAGGTTGCGGCGCTCACGCGGGACCAGGACATGGACGGGCTCAAGGATTGGGAGGAGGCGATCTTCCGCACCGACCCCGCCATTGCCGACACCGATGCCGACGGCACGACCGATGGGGAAGAAATAGAGCAAGGAAGAGACGCAACAAAGCCAAATACATCGGCAGACCCGCAAAGACCAGATGACATTGCCGCAACTCTAGCTCCGTTTATAAGTATATCAGAGGATGTCCTCAACCCCGCATTGAATATGACCGAACAGTTCTCGCGGTCGCTCCTGCCGGATATCGTGGGGCCAATCCTCTCGGGTAAATCCCCGCAAACAGGCGACCTCGTGCGTAAAGCCAGCACTCTTGATTTTCTTCAGAATCCGGAACGGATCTGGGTCGGCGCAAAACAGTACTCTACAGCAGATATCACTCTGAGTCCGAAAAATGATCTGGCGACGATCGCGCAGATGTTTCTCGCTCTCAATCATGCCCTCATACGCCACACGACAACTCCGTCTGACGGTCAGGAAGTCATCATTAATTTCATACAAAATCCGGCATCCGAGGAAGCGCGATCATCTTTGCTCGCATATCAAAATACGTTCGGCGGCCTCGCGCGGGATATTATAAAAACTCCGGTGCCGCAAGAGTATGCGAGTGTCATACTTGCATATCTCAACACGCTCTCCAAAATACATTATTCGCTTGGACTGATTACGAACTTAGAAAACGATCC
>MHQR01000012.1:0-6791 GCA_001820725.1 Candidatus Sungbacteria bacterium RIFCSPLOWO2_01_FULL_54_21
ATTCAGATATGTTTTTTTTCGGCAATCCACGGAAACTGTATGACAGCCTCGCTGACGTATCAATCGCAATCACCCCTCATCAATTTTCTCCTCCCAATCCAAAAAAAGAATATGAGGTGGGCGTTTACAATGCGGGATGGATATACCTGCGCAAAGACGCCGTATCGCGCACGACGCTCGAGCGCTGGAGAACACAGTGCATCGCGCGATGCCCTGATCGCTATGAGAACGGCGCATTCGGCGACCAGCGCTACCTCAACGAATGGCCGGAGTGCTCCGGCGCCCGCGTGCTTGCCGATAGAGGCGTCAATATCGGTCCGTGGAATCTATCCGGTAAGCGTCTTTACAAAGAGAACGGCACGCTCCTCATTGAGGGACGTCCGCTCATCTGCTACCATTTCCACGCATTGAAGATGTATTTCAATCGTAAGGGAACATTAACGGGTTATCCGGTCTCCATGCGGAATCCTCTACTTTATAGGCCTTATGTCGCCGCTCTCAACGCGGCCGTAGAGCGTATTCATGCCGCTGATCCGTCTTTCACCGTCGCTACCGATCCGAAACCGGGTGCGCTCCGGCTTCTCAAGCAAGAGTTTTTCCGACTCATCCATGCGTAAGAATCAGCGCATCGTCGTCACGGGCGCGTCGGGCTTCATCGGCTCCGCTCTAAGAGCAGAGCTTGCGAAACGCAAACGGCGCGTCGTAGTCGCCTCTTCTCGGCTCTCCAACCGAAGCGGTTTCTTCAAGATACTGCGACCGGGCGACACTGTAGTGCATCTCGCCTGTTCGACTATCCCTGCGACTTCCGAACAGAATCCGCAGAAAGATGCGCAAGATAATATCGTAGGCACGCTGAATCTCCTGGCGGCATGCCGGCACAAGAAGGTCGCGAAATTCATCTTCGCCTCCTCGGGCGGCACCGTCTACGGCGACCGAGGTCAGCACAGGGCGCGAGAGTCAGACCCGACCGAGCCGCAAAACGCGCACGGGGCGATGAAGCTTGCGATAGAAAAATACATCGGCGTATATGGGAGTCGCGGCCTCGCCTCTGCGATCTTGCGCATCAGTAATCCCTACGGGAGAAAGGCCGTCGACGCGAAGACGCAAGGAGCCGTAGATATTTTCTTGAAAAAAGGACTCGCGAATGAATCCATAGAGATCTGGGGTGATGGAAAAATCGTGCGCGACTACGTTCATATTGACGACGTTATTGCCTTTTTCGTGCACGCCATAGAGCACAAGAACGTGCGCGGCGTCTACAATGTCGGCACCGGCATAGGCACCTCACTGAATACGCTCCTCAAGCTTATCGCGCGCGCCACAAAGAAAAAGCTGCGCGTCCGGTATCGCCCCTCCCGTGGCCTCGACGTCGCTTACAATGTTCTCGATATTCGCAAAGCGCGCGCGGCCGGGTGGCGACCCCGCTACACGCTTTTGCGGGGAATACGGGAGAGCTATCGGAAAAATTATCAGACCGCAAAATGAAAGGCCGCCGTACGCTTTCGCGTAGGCGGCCTCGCACAGATAAGAACTCACGGATCAGGATAATCGGCAAGATCCGCAATAGGCGGCGGTGTCGTTTGCGTTGCCCAGCGCAGGTGTTGTCGGTGATACTTGATGATGCGTGGGTCGTCGAAGGGCGGACGAAAGATTTCCCATTCGCCCTCAAGACATTTAAACGCAAGCTCATCGATACAGAGGATCTCGGTTATGGCCCAGCAACGCGCCTGGCGTCCCTCCTCATAGCGAAGAGCGATGCCGAGGAAAGTCGAGCGCGACAGAAGCGTCTCAATTTCGCGATTCCTGAGACCGCCAAGTTCCTCCGAAGCGCGCTTCCGTAGAGCGCGTGGCCCTTCGTTCATCTTTGCCGATACCCCGATGATATGGAACTGACCGGTGTAATCGATATCCGAGCCACTGCGCTTCCTGAGCGCATACCCGATGCTATTCCCGGCGGCATCCGTGACTTCGATGACGAATTCAAACGAGCCGAACAGCCCGCCGATGGTGAGGCAGGGAAGAAACAACTCGCGCGGTGTCCATCCATCGTGCGTTTGCCGATGAATGAGAAGCCGCCACGCCAGTGCTTCTGCCGCCGGGCGAAGCGTTTCGATAGGCGCCGTTTTGATGAAAGCGGCGACGTCGTTTATGTTCATGGTAACCCCCGATACCTGTTGATTCGATTGAATCTTGAGAGCGTGAAGAACACGCTACTACCTTATATTATAGCAAATATATTTACCATTGTCAATATACCGGTGCGGTGTGCAACGCACACCGTAAAACAAGGGTTTTCCATGGTATAACCACCCCATGAAAGGCGTCATTCTCGCAGGCGGAAACGCGACACGATTGCGTCCTCTCACGCACGTCACGAACAAGCATCTCCTTCCCGTCTACCATAAGCCGGTTATCTACTACGCTATAGAAAAGATGGTTGAGGCGGGGATTGATCGCATCATGATCGTAACGGCGCCGCAGTATGTCTCGCAGTTCGTTAACCTGCTCGGATCCGGACAAGACTTCGTTTCCAAGCGGACGGGAAAACAAATACAGATAGCCTATGGCGTGCAAAACGAGCCGCGCGGAATCGCGCAGGCGCTCTGGGTAGCCAAGGACTACGTCGGTACGGAGGATGTCATCTTGCACCTCGGCGATAACATCATTGAAGACGATATTTCAGAAGCCATTCAGAATTTCTCTGGCGGAGCCACGGTATTCCTCAAAAAAGTCCCCGACCCACACCGATACGGCGTCGCGGTCACTAACAAGAAAGGAGACATCCTTGAGATCATCGAGAAGCCGGAGAATCCGAAAAGCGACCTCGCCGTGGTAGGCGCCTATATCTATGACAACGGCGTCTTCGAGAAGCTGGTGGGCCAGTCGCCTTCAGCGCGCGGCGAATATGAGATAACCTACGTCAACAACCGGTATCTCTCCGAGGGCCGCTTGCGCGGCATCGAGCTTACGAAGCCGTGGTTTGACGTCGGAACCTTCGAGAGCCTTCACGAAGCATCCGTATACATGCGGGGCAAGCATCGTAAGCAGAATGAAAAAGCATAACGAGCAGATTCTGGTAACAGGCGGCGCGGGATTCATCGGGAGCAACTACCTCAACGCATTCGTTCCCCGCTATCCGGAAATCCTGTTCGTCAATGTCGATTGCCTTACCTATGCCGGCGACCCGAAGAACATCACGGTTGTGGGAGCACCAAACTACCGTTTCCACAAGGTGGACATCCGCGATCAGGAGGCGCTTGAGAAGGTATTCGCGGAACATGCGCCGACAGGAGTGATCAACTTCGCCGCCGAAAGCCACGTCGACCTGAGCATCGAAAATCCAAGTATTTTCGTAGAGACTAATATCGTAGGGACCCATAACCTGCTCGTCCTCGCACGAGCGCACGGCGTCACGCGCTTCCACCAAATATCAACCGACGAAGTGTACGGTTCTCTTGCAAAAGACGCGCCACCTTTCACTACGCATTCCCCCCTTGCTCCGAATAGTCCTTACAGCGCCTCCAAGGCGGCGGCTGACCTCTTGGTGCGTTCCTACCACCGTACCTTCGGCCTCAATATCGTCATCTCCCGCTGTTCGAACAACTACGGACCTCATCAAGACACGTCCAAGATCATCCCGAAATTCATCGCCAACCTGCTCGCGGGAGAAAAAGTGCCCCTCTATGCCAAAGGAGAGAATATCCGCGACTGGCTCTATGTCGAGGACCATGTCGAGGCGGTAGACCTTATCTTCCGTAAAGGAACGAGCGGCACTGTGTACAACATCGGCGGCGGAGAAGAGCTCTCAAACATCAACCTCACCCGGCAGCTCCTCGCCTTAACGGGCCGCGACGAGAGCTTCATACAAGAGGTCGCCGACCGGCCCGGCCACGATTTCAGGTATGCTTCTGACAGTGGCGAACTCTTTCGGGAACTCGAATGGAAACCGCGGCATTCATTCGCCGACGGCATACGTACGACATTCGAATGGTATCGGGAGAGACGTTAGTTTTTTCTAAGCATTGAGAGAAGCGCATCGGCAAGAGCGCCTGGCGAGAATCGCGAAGTGAACTCTGTGTTCGCCGCTTCGCCAACCCTGCGCAAAAGTGCGGGGTTGGCGCGGAGTTCTTGGATCTTCTTTGCGAGTGCTTCCGGGGAGACGGACGGGACGAGAAAGCCAGTTTCGCCGTCTCGCACGGCTTCGCGGATAGCTGGCGTATCACCGGAAAGATACGGGATGCCGAGCGCGAAAGACTCAAAGGCCTTGTGGGGAATGGTGCGCGAGAGACGTGGGTTGTCGGAAAGCTGGCCAAGCGAAAGCGCCGCTTCGCACATGAGCGCGCGCAGACGTTCTTCCGAAAGGCGCTCTGTGATGAGTTCCACATTCATAAGGTTCGCCTTCGTGATCGTCTCGCGCGCGCGAGAAAGCAAGGGACCGGCGCCGACGATGCGAAACGTGATTAAGGGATCGTTCTTCAAAAGCCGCGCGGCCTCGAGCACGTGGAGGATGCCGGATTCGGGCGTGAGCCGGCCGCGGAAAAGAACCACGAATCGCTCTTCTATTCTCTCTGAATCGCAACGGAACACGGAGTCGTCGGCGCCGGTATAGAGAACGCGATACTTCCCCGACGAACCGAACTTGTTTTCGAAAAAAGATTCCTGCGCCTCGCTCTCAAGAAGAACTATATCGGCGAAATAGACGGCGAGCCGGTCAATGAGCGCGCTTTTCACCCGTCTCCAGAAGCCCGCTCCGTGGGAGAGCGTCTCGGCATCCTCGAGAGAGCCGAGGAGATCGGCTACGACGGGTCCGCGAGCGATGAGCTTCGCAAACGGCACGATGAGATGCCCGGGGTAGCCGACTACCATGACATCGTACGGAGGCAGCGCACGGTGTTTTCGCCACAAGCGCCAGAACTTCGTGATGCCGCGGGAACGGTCAAGGCAGTCGAGCACGGCGTGGCCGTTCTCTGTGAGGCCTTTCCGGTAGACCCGATTCCTCCCGAACACGGGATCATAGATCCCGAAATAACAAACGGTCATACCGTCTCCCGTACGATGTAGCTCGGGCGATTCTGGACTTCGCGGTAGATGGCTATCTGGTAGAGGGACATGACGCCGAAGGCGATGAACAGCAGGCCGTTGTTGAAGACGACGAATGCCGCGAGAACGACTGCGCCGCCGATGTATTCGTAATCCACGAAATATTTGTAATACAGGAGCCCGAAGGTAAGAACGACGCCAAGCACGGAAAGGATGCAGCCGATGATGAGAATCGCGCTCATGGGTTTCGTGGCAGAAGAGACGATGGCGCGGCGCGCAAGGGGAAACAGCTTGGTAAGGGTATACGCTGAGCGGCCGCTTCCCCGCTCGCGCGCCTCATACGAAATGGAGGCCGAGGGGAATCCGACCCATTCGGAAAGAAGGCGGTGGAATTTCTGCTTCTCCGGAAGCGCGTCAAACGCATCCACGACTCTGCGGGAAA
Organism: Candidatus Sungbacteria bacterium RIFCSPLOWO2_01_FULL_54_21; assembly: GCA_001820725.1. Taxonomy (GTDB): domain Bacteria; phylum Patescibacteriota; class Minisyncoccia; order Sungbacterales; family HO2-52-23; genus WO2-54-10. Next base: position 5,483 of record MHQR01000012.1, read on the forward strand.
AGAGGCAGAAATCGGACGATCCTCGGACGATGGGCGTGTCAGAGATCAGGTTGAAAAGCCGATAGAACAGAAAAGATGTCGCCCGCTTGGGAAAGCCATGGCGCGCAATCGTCGTATGATGCCCTCGTACGATATCGTTGCCCGCCTTCCATGCGTGAACCATTTTCGGAATGAGTTCCGGCGGATGCTGGAGGTCGCCGTCAATCGTGATGACCGCATCTCCACTCGCGGCCCGAAGCCCCGCCTCGATCGCGGATTCTTTGCCGAAATTGCGCGCAAAACGGATGCCTTTCACCGAAGCGTCTTTCCGCTTGAGAGAGGAGATCCCATTCCACGTCCCGTCCGTACTTCCGTCGTCTACGAAAATAATCTCGCGAGCGTATTCGGGAAGCTCTTGCCAGACGGCGATAACCGCCTCGTAGAGCGGGAAAATGTTCCGTTCTTCATTGAGGACGGGAACAACGATGGAGAGCGTGCTATGCGCCCCGTGAGGCATAATGATTTGATTATACCAGCTTTGCGAGAAAAGTCATGCTCCTATGAGACTTCCAGAACCCGTTTCAAAATCGTCAGCGGAGCCGACAGCGCAAAAAATGGAGTAGGACTTGGCCTAGCGGTCCGGAGCGCTCCATTTTTTGCGCTGTCGGTGGAGCAGGTTTTGAAACGGGTTCTAGAAAGAAACAGCCTCGGAAGAGGTTTTGATCGCGATAAGATTCTTGGATAATTCTTTATCGCCAAAACCTTCCGTGAAGACCGCAATATCGTCTATGGTAATGCGAGTCCTGCGATTTTCATCTATGGCCGAAAGAGAGAACCCGAGCTCCTTGAATCTCGCGAGAAACTTCAAGGGTGAACGACCAAGACGCTGTATGGCCTTCGGATGGAATTCAAACAGTATGACGAGCGCAGGATTCCCCTGAACGGTCTCTCTCATGCCTTCCAGAGCAAGGGGTTCGGCTCCTTCGATGTCCATCTTGATAAGGTCAATCTGTGGATGCCCCAGCGTTTTGAGCGAGTTGTCGAGCGTATCGGTGACCACGGATTCGGACCGGCCGGTATTCCTCTTATCGCCGAACGAATGGGTTGTTTGGTTGTCGCCAAAGAATAATGCACGGGTCCCGCTTTCGTCCGAAAGAGCGATTGGAAACGCCCGTACGTTCTTGAACCCGTTTGCCGCGATATTTCTTTCAAGAAGACCGAAGTTGTGCGGATCGGGCTCGTAGGCAAGCACGGTACCCGACGGGCCAACTCGACCCGCGGCAATGACGGTGAAGTATCCCAAATTGGCGCCGATATCAACGATCGTCAT
>MHQR01000012.1:6830-17798 GCA_001820725.1 Candidatus Sungbacteria bacterium RIFCSPLOWO2_01_FULL_54_21
CGGCTCGTATTCCCCGAGACTCACAGCGCCGGACATGACGGGATCGTCCCTATCGAAGATAATCTTCCCTTCCGGCAGGTCGGCATGATCAGGCGTGAGCGCGCGTACGGTACGTCCTATGAGAGGCTTCAGGAACGGAACGCGAATGAGCGCGTTGTATATCCGAAACGGCCACGTCGGCGGAAATAGGGACAGTACTTTCTTGACGAGAGCGCGCAGGGGATTTGACACGGCCCCATGCTAGCATACTTGCACTATCCCTATGGCATCGCTGTCATCCGCGGAGAAGGCGTTTGCCGCACTCATCCTCTTCATCATCGTTTTTTTCAGCCTTTTCCGCAGTACCGAAAGTCCGCCGCTTGATTTTGACGAGGGGTGGGCGATACAAGTGGCCGCCAATCTCTCCGAGAGAGGGGTAGACGGACTTCAATTTTCACCCGGCACTCTGGAGCATGTGTCCGTATTGACTTCGATTGGGTATCCGCTCGTCTATGTGCAGGCATTTTGGTTTGAGTTATTCGGCGCCGGAGTCTTGGAGGCGAGAGTCATGATGGCTGTCTATATGCTTGGATTTGCGGCAGTCGGCTTTTTCCTCTTGAGACGCTTATACGGCGCTACCGTCGCCTTGTCGGCGCTCGCGATTCTCGCTGCCTTCCCACCCTTTTACAGTTTCGGAAAAAGCGTGATCGGCGAAGTTCCTCTTCTGTTCTTCCTGACGCTTTTCCTGCTCTGCTTCAATCTGGCGACGAACGATCCGCCGAGGAAACGGCTGTGGTTTATATTGACCGGCGTATCGGCGGGTTTGTGCGTTGTCACCAAGACGATGGCGCTTGCGTTGGCCCCGGTTCTTCTATTCGCGGCATTTCTCGCCTTGCGAAGGGGTGTGGCATCGTGGAAGGATGTCGGTATTGTCGCCATAAGCGCAAGCATTCCGTTTGCGGTATGGCTTGTCGTGCATTTTGAACCGGGAGATTCTTTTGCTTCCGTCCTCAACTACTACACAAATCCGTCCGCTCTCGCAGATAAAACCGCCACCTTCTCCCTCAATCTTGGAAAACTCTTCACCAACATCGGGCCCCTATTCATGTGGGGAGCGATGAGTGTGTGGGTGAGCGGTGTCATCTTTCGCATGAAGACACGAGCGAAGGTTCCTATAGAAGAGTGGGTCGCGCTCCTGTTTTCCATCGTACTCATCTTCTCGCTTTTGTTCCGTTACTTTGATGCCCGGTATATTTTTCCGGTGCAAGCGCTGGCCATACTATTCTTCCCCTACTCGCTGTACTCCCTTTTGCGCGCGCTTCCCGTCAAAATAGACGTCGCTCGTATAACCAGGATTTTTCTGGCCGGCGTCGCCCTCATGTCCCTCTTGGGACTGTACCAGGTATCCTTCCGCTCGCATGTGGCGGATTCCTACACCAGCCATTTCATAGGGGATATGACCGCATACTTCTCGTCGGTACCGGACTCAACTTCCATTTTCTTCTATAACGCTCCGCAGGCGGTGCCCTTATTCCACGGCAGGAACTACTATCAACGGTTCGTGATATTTGAATCGTGGATCCTCGGCAGTGAATTCGCGCCGATAGTTGAAGACGGCCTCGTTGACATGCTGGTGTTGGGGCCGGTGTCAAAAGAAGACAAGAAAGTATCCCTTGACGGGTATGAGAAGGTTGCAGAGTTCAACAAAATCTCGGTCTACGAGAGAAAAACACCGTAGGGAAGTGCAACAGCACGAGCGGTTTTTGAGACTAAGACCGGGGCAAGTCCGCCAGCTGGCGGAGAGCGGTCTCTCTTTTGTACTGCCGGTGAAGCCGGTTTTGAAATGAGTTCTAGGGCGGAAAGAACTATTTCGACAGACGCTGTTCCAAGCGGGCGATCTCATCAAGAAACGCCTTGGAAAGGTCTATACCGTACTGACTGGCAAGGAGGAGGACCGCGTAGAGGAGTTCTGCCAACTCGTGCGGCAGATTCTTCTCCATATCGGGCATCTTTCTAAACCCTTCTTTAGCTAGGATCAGCCTGCCCAGATCTCCGATATCAGAGACCATCCCCGCATAGGTTTCTTCCGCGGTCCATTGCTTCGCCGACGTCTCCTTTTTACGTTCGGCATAGAGGGCTTCTACATGGAGGACCTTTTCCGTGAGTTCGTGCAGATTCATCCTCGTAGTATAGAACATCCGTCTCGCAGGCATATTTCCTTTCAAAAACACTCCGTTAAGGACGCCGTCTTAGACGTGCTTGACAAAACACTTATTTTGTGTATATAATGTAGGCAAGTTCTTTGTAATCACCATCTCTGAAAGGGAGGTGTTCCATGTCAACACTTCTGGCCGTTCTTGGCCGCGGGGTTCAAATGCTTGACCCCGATGCCGATCCGACGGACGTGAAATCGTATGCGCCGACGGAGGATCTCGAAGTATGCAAACGGGATCCGAAAACCCAAAGACTGTCGCATGTGCGGATACGGGTTCCAGCGAATGACAACCATCCCGACTCAATCATCGGCGGAGGAGAGCTCAATCTCCTCGCTGGCGAAGCGCTCATCCGCGACGCCAGGCCTGACTACGTCGTCTGCGCCTATGGACATCGTGCCGGCTACCTGAAGCCGGATGGTCCAAGCGAAAGCGAAGTCATGAGCCGTTGGCTCAAGGAACGTTCGCTCTCCTATGGGCCTGTGGTTGAGGTGTGGGAGCGGAATCGCGAGCTCTCGGGACCATCCAATACGGCTCAAGAGTTCATCAACATTCTTGACCTCGCGGTTGGACGCGATTGCGGGAAGGTCATTATCGTGACCGTTGGGGTTCACGTACCGCGCGCGGCAGTGTTCCTCAACCAAGCGATTGCTCGGAAGATCGAGAACTACGGCGAGCTTTCACCTCCCGTGCTTCTGCGAAGCGAGGAGGTTCTGCTCGCGGCAGATCCCGAGCAATGGGGTCCGCGGGTGAAGGCGCTTCGGGAATCAAATTCGTTCGCCGAGAACTGGGAGCGCGAGACGCTCGGTATGCGCGACTGGGTTCTCGACCAGTACTAGCTCCAACCGACAACCCGCCAACAACTGCGCCGCACACTCTGTGTGCGGCGCGCTTTTTTATGCTTACAGGTCCGCTTCCCCGCCTCCTTTCAATTGAGAGTTTTTCTGGTACTGTCTACCGCATATGATTTCCATAGTCGTTCCCGTCTACAACGAGGAGGAAAACGTCGCTCGTTTGTACGGGAAAATAACGGATGTGATGAGACGGCTTGGCGAACCGTACGAGGTCATTTTCAGCGATAACGCCTCCACGGACAAGACACTCGAGAAACTGAGGACGCTTCCGAAAATCACCATTTTGCGTTTGGCCAGAAATTACGGTCAAACGTCCAATCTTGACGCGGCCATCCACGAAGCAAAAGGAGACATCATCATTACCATGGACGGCGATCTCCAAAATGATCCGGAGGATATACCGGCGCTCATCGGCAAGATCAAAGAAGGATACGACGTCGTCTCCGGCTGGCGGCAGGAACGCAATGATTCATTCGGAAGAAGAATTCTTTCGCGGTCCGCCAACTGGCTCACGGCAAAGGTTACCGGTTTAGCGCTTCACGATTCCGCTTGCGCCCTTAAAGCGTACAAGCGCGAGGTTCTCGAAGACGTCCGCCTGTACGGCGAGATGCATGTGTTTCTGCCCGCCCTGCTTTATATGCGGGGCGCGACGGTCGCCGAAATCCCCGTGCGACATCATGCGCGGCAATTCGGCATTTCAAAACATTATTTCATGAAGGCGGTGAAAGACATTTCTGATCTCATCACCATCAAATTCTTGTCCAGTATGAACGGCCGGCCCCTGGTATTTTTCGGGGGCGCCGGCGTTATCTCTATCATTGTCGGGTTTGTCATAGCTTTTGTGTCAATATATCTGAAGCTTGCTGACATCCGTAACTTCGGCCAGACGCCGCTTCCTATTTTCGCGATTTTCTTCGTTCTTTCCGGCTTCATTTTCTTCATGCTCGGCTTTTTGGCCGAACTCATGCTCCGCATCTACTACGAAACGAGCCATAAAACCCCCTATACCATCAAAGAAAAGATTGTCGTAGGAAAGGAGAATTCCGCGATATGAAACTCAAGGGTAAAACGGCCTTAATTACCGGGGCCACCGGCGTGATTGGTAACACCATAGCCCGCGCCTTCGCGCGGGAAGGCTGCAATTTGATTTTAAGCGGACCTTCAAAGAGAAAAACCTCCGCCCTCGTTCGGCAATTTTCAACTTTTGAGAACGTGGAGGTACGGGCGATCCCGGCGGATGTATCCAATAAGAAATCCGTACAGCAATTATTTAAAAAAACGGGACGAAACAGCAAAGGCATAGACATCCTTGTTACTGCGGCCGGTATATACGGAGCGATCGGGACTACGGATCAGATCGAACCGGAAGCATGGATGGAGGCAATACGGGTGAATCTGCTCGGTACGTTCATGACCATAAAATACAGTCTTCCTTTTTTACGAAAATCGCGTCGGGGCAAGATAATCGCGCTTGCCGGCGGAGGCGAGGGTGCTTTAACCAATCGCTCCTCATACGTGAGTTCCAAAGGCGGCGTGCTGCGTTTGGTGGAGACCTTAGCCGGTGAACTTGCGCCCATTGACATAAACGCCATTTCGCCCGGCTCCGTCGTTTCCGGATTCGTTGATGACCTCTTGAAAGCGGGTCCCAAAAAGCTGGGCAAAGAAAGGTATGCAGAAGCCCTGAAACAAAAAAGAGGCACAATCGCGTCAACCCCGCCCGAGAAAGCCGCGGCGCTTGCGGTCTTTCTAGCTTCCTCGGAGTCGGATGGGATTTCCGGCAAAAACATAAGCGCGGTGTGGGACAAGTGGCAGGAGTTTGGAAGACATAAAAAGGAACTCGCGAAATCCGACGTATACACGATGCGGAGGATTAAGCCGAAAGATCGCGGCTATGACTGGTAAAAAATACAACATCGCGCTTATTGGCGCCGGAAGAATGGGAGCGCGGTGGGCAAAAGTTATACACGCTTCAACGCGCGCCACGCTTTCTGTAGTCGTAGACCCGAACAAAGAAGTTGGGCAAGGGATTGCCAGGAAGTACGGCGCTGTCTACCTTCCGAAATTCCCGAAGAAGAATTTTTCCGTTGATGCTTTTTTTGTTGTTACTCCGCATGCGTATTTGTATCCACACGCGAGGCGCGCTCTGCTCTCTCATAAACCCGTTTTCATAGAAAAACCCGGGGCGAGAAACGCCGCCGAACTCAAGAAACTTATCGCTCTTGCAAAAAAGAAACGTCAGCTGCTTATGGTCGGCTTTAACTACCGGTTTTTTGACGCCCTGCAAAAGACAAAAAAAATCCTGGACGCAAAAACGCTCGGCAACGTGCTTTTCATGCGCCTTCGACACGGACACCCGGGCCGCGCCAACTATCAAAAAGAGTGGCGCATGGACAAGAACATCGCCGGTGGAGGAGTGCTTATGGATCAGGGCATACATCTGATAGACCTCGTGTTGTGGTACATGCCCGGAGAAATTAAAAAGCTCTCTGCCGTGTCGCAAAACTCGTTTTGGAAAAGTAAGGTCGAAGAGCAGGTCTCTCTTATTTTAAAGAACGATAAGGGACAGATCGCATCCATGAGCGTCGGCATTACCGAGTGGAAACCCATCTTTTCTCTAGAGATAATCGGAGAAAGGGGGTACGTACGGGTCGAAGGCCTCGGCCGAAAATATGGAGGGAAGGAGCTTTTGACTGTGGGGCTCAAAAATAAAGACGGCACGGTTACCGAAAAAACAACGACGTGCAACCCGGAGCCGGAGAATGCTCTGAAAGCTCTTTTCAAGAAATTCATTATCTCCGTTAAAACGGGCAAAATATCTGGACCGACCGGAGAAGATGCCCTACGAGTGCTGGAGATTGTCGGCAAAACTTATAAGGTTTTAGAGAATACATGAAAGAATCCATAAAAAATATACTGGTCACGGGCGGCGCCGGATTCATCGGTTCACATACGGTTGACCTTCTGATTGAAAAAGGATACCGCGTCGTGGTACTGGATTCCTTGAAACCGCCCACTCATAACGGCAGGGTCCCCACGTGGCTCAATAAAAAAGCGAAACTCATCCGCGGTGACGTCAGACGGAAAAAAGACTGGGAGAAAGCGCTTGCCGGAGTGGACGCGGTTGTGCATCTGGCGGCCTACATGGATTACCACTTGGATTTTGCGACCTACGTGGAAACGAACATTGGGAGCATCGCTCTTTTGTTTGAACATATAGCCGAAAAAAAACTGCCTATCCAGAAAATCGTCATTGCCTCTTCGCAAGCGGTGTATGGCGAGGGGAAATACCGCTGCAAAACTCACGGCATCATGTATGTGCCTCCACGAGAAGAAGCTCAATTTAAAAAACACCAATGGGAACAGCATTGCCCGACATGTGGGAGGGAGGTTTTGCCTGTGGCGGAGAGAGAGGACGATGTGCTTCTTCCGCTTGCTCCGTACGGGTTGTCAAAGCTCTCAAGCGAACAATTCGCTATGGCCATGGGCAGAGCATTTTCCATTCCGGCCGTGGCCCTTCGTTTCAGCATCGTGCTTGGGGCGCGGCAGTCATTCCGACATTTTTATTCCGGAGCCCTCCGGTCATTTGCCGTTAACGTGCGCAACCGCGAGCCCATAGAAATGAACGAGGACGGGGGGCAGTTGCGCGACTTCGTCTACGTTAAGGATGCCGCGCGGGCGATAGTAAAGACCCTCAGAGACCCTCGGGCGGATTTCGAGGCCTTCAACGTCGGTAGCGGTCGTGCTACGAGGATCTTCGATCTGGCAAAAATGGTGGCGAAGCAGAGTAGAGTGGCGTTCAAGCCCCTGCTTCAACAGAGATACCGCGTTGGCGGCACAAGACACTCGGTGATGAACGTCTCAAAACTGAAGGGGTTTGGATGGAAGCCACGACACACGCTCACGGAAGCCGTGGACGACTACCTCGCGTGGCTGTCGAACTTCAAGGGTTTTAACAAGAATTTGCGTAAGACCGAAGCGCATATGAAAAAGTCCGGCATTCTGAAAAAATACTGATATGAGAATCGCTGTCGTCGGCCTGTGGCACTTGGGAGAGGTTGTCTCCGTCGGACTCGCGGAGCTCGGGCATACCGTTCTTGCCATTGACGAGGATACAAAAGTCGTCGGCAACTTGAAAAGGGGAATCCCGCCTCTTCCGGAAAAGGATATCGCCGAGCGCATAGTGCGACACCTGAAAGACGGCTCCCTGTCTTTCAGCACGGATGTTAGGGGTGTGAAAGACTGCGATGCGATTTTTTTGACCCACGACACTCCCGTTGATGAGAACGATGAATCCGATATAGAGAGTTTGCGGCGAAGTTCGGCGCGGCTCTCAAAATATATGAAAGATGACGCGCTTTTCGTGGTGATGAGCCAGGTGCCTGTGGGAACGACGAAAAAACTTCTGGAAAGCATAAAAAAACATAACCCGAAGTTTACCGGAGAAGCCGTGTATGTTCCGGAGAATCTTCAGCTCGGCAAGGCCCTCGCGTGTTTCTTGTCTCCGGAACGAGTCGTTATAGGCGCCGAAACGGAAAGCGCTTTTTTGAAACTGGATACCATCATTGCCCGTGTGAAATGCCCGAGAATCAGAATGAATATCGCTTCCGCCGAGATAACGAAGCATGCGCTCAATTCATTCCTCGCTACTTCCCTTTCATTTATTTACAACATATCAGATGTGTGTGAAATAGCGGGCGGCGACGTCACGGATGTGGCAAGAGCGTTGCGCTCGGATCCGAGAATTGGAGAACCCGCGTATCTTGACAGCAGTCTTGGATTTTCAGGCGGCACCCTGATGCGGGATCTGCGAACGCTTTCCAAATTCGCCAAGAAAAACAAGAAGCCGCTTGCTGTTATTGACGGGGTTTTGCAAACAAACATCAATCGCAGAAAAATTCTTATTGGCCGTTTGAGGAGACTTCTTCCCACTCCGCTCTCTAAAGCCACCATCGGGATTTTGGGCGTAACCTACAAACCAGGAACGTCCACCCTGCGGCGCTCGTTAGCGCTTGAACTTATCGGTATGCTGCGCAAGGAAAAAGCAAAGATACACGTTTTTGATCCGCAGGCTTCCGCCGGAGAGTTTAAAAAAGAAACGGGGCTGCAGCTTTCCGAAACTGCCGAAAAAGCTTCCCGGGGATGTCATGCTCTTTTGCTCGTAACCGCATGGCCGGAGTTCAAGGACCTGCCACTCAAGAAGATACAGAAAGCGATGTCCCCGCCGTATCTGTTACTTGATACCAGGAATTTTTTGAAATCAGAAGAAAAAGAAATACAAAAAGCCGGTTTTTTGTACCGCGGAATCGGCCGATAATCCTTTTTAACCGTATGGTATGCTACGGTAGTTTTACACCCCATGTATAAGGATTACATCCACTCGTATTTAGACGAAACCCGGCGCATTGCCGAGCAACTAGACCGCGAACAGATCAACAAAATGATCACGCTCTTGAAAGAGATGCGCGATCAGAAGGGGCGCCTGTTCATCATCGGGGTTGGCGGAGGCGCGGGGCATGCCTCTCACGCCGTAAACGACTTCAGAAAGCTTGCGTCCATTGAAGCATACACGCCCGTAGATAACGTATCCGAAATGACGGCACGAACGAATGACGACGGCTTTCACACGATCTTCTCAAATTGGCTTCTCGGCAGTAACCTCTGCGCCAAGGATGCCATACTCGTTTTTTCGGTCGGCGGCGGGGACAGTGAAAAAAATATAAGTGCGAATATCGTTGAGTCGCTCAAATTAGCGAAAGAAGTCGGCGCCAAGATTTTGGGCGTCGTGGGGCGTAGTGGAGGATACACCGCACAGGTCGCCGACGCGTGCGTCATCGTGCCGGTCGTAAATCCGGAAAACGTAACGTCCCATACCGAAGGGTTCCAGGCAGTCGTGTGGCACCTCATCGTTTCGCACCCGAAGTTTCAGTCCCAAAAAGGGAAATGGGAGTCCCTGACCAAGTAACGCGTCTGACGGGAAGCGAAGAATAAAAAGAAGGCGGCCATTCCGGTTTCCGGAATGGCCGCTAGTCTCTTGTGTGCAGTGAAAACCCCTATCTCTCGCCGTACTTGGCGAGGATTGCCTGCCCCACCTTTATCGAGGTGAGAAAGGCACCGTAGTTGCCATCGAATCCCGGAAGCAACCCATTAAAGTACAAGAGCGCTTCCCTGACAACGAACTCGTAGGTGGTCATTTTGAGCAAGAATGTGACCACCTTGCCGTCGTTACCCACGAGTACCGCGGGTTGACCAGTTCTTAGGCCGGTGAAAAACATACCCTTCTTGCCTCGAATCTCGAGAGCCCACAGACCGCCTGTGGCGATGGGAACCTTCCCGAACACGAGGTGAACGGGAACGCCGTTCGCCTCGAGAAGAGCGGTGACATACATTTCCACTTCCGTGGAGGTGTCCGCCACCGGAACGAGATGCCCGCTGGTGACAGTACTCAGGCGCGCAAGCGAGGCGTTAAGTACCTGCCAGTTCTCGAGCAGGCGCGCTTGGTGAAGGGGTCCGCATGCATGCGTAATGAGATCAAGAACCATCCCGCCGATTTCCTTGTCGTTCGCAAGGTAGGGGCGAGAAGCGATGTCGGGCAGGCAGAAGTCGCCCGCTTCGAGCACCTGAACGCCTACGCCTTCGATCTCGCCAAGCATCGCTTGACCATCCGCTTCGGGATTCGAAACGGCGACCCACCCGCGGCGCAGGTCGCCCCGCTTCACGAGACCGAGCGCCACTTGGAGCCCGAACATCTTCGGAAGGTAGAAATCGATTGCGTAGAGTTTGAGCTCGTGAGTCTTGACAAGCTCCTCCAGTTTTTCGATCTCGCTTGCGCGAGACACGAGAGGCTTCTCACACAGGATGTTCTTGAATCCCCTGCCCGCGAGCTCTGCAATCACCGGATAATGATCCGGCGTGAGAACCATTACGACGACATCGTTCGCGATAGCGTCTTGAGGAATGTCTTGCACGGTACGGACATGCCAACCGCCGTCCGCGTTGCCGTCTTCGACGGCCGGATCCACGGTTCCCAAGAGTTCTATCTCGAGATTGGTCACGGTTTGGCGATAGAACTTGCGCCAAGCATGTCCGGCGCCTACCACAATCATTTTCTCTAACATGCACCTCTCCTCCGCTTCTGACTTTCAAATAAGCTATTCGCAATGCGATAGCCGCTCCTTCTAATAGTATAACAAATTTATATGCACCTGTCAATGTGTTTCGTGGCGGTCTGATTCTTCAATGAGATAGAGGGAAAGGAGTTTACGGGTGGCCAACGATCCATTTGGCGGCCTCGAGTAGTGATTTCGCGCGGACATCACTCGAGATTCCAGAATTATACGTTCGGTCAAGAAGTATTGTTGTGCACCCGATTGTTTTACCCGCTTCCGCATCATTTTCAGTGTCGCCGACAATGAATGAGGAGGACACATCGATATCCCATTTCCGAACAGCGTCTTCAAACATTCCAGGTTCAGGCTTCATGCACCGGCACTTTTCTTTTCTGCCGTGAAAACAGACATACACATCATCGAAAGAAAGCTTGTCAATCTCTTCACGTATTAAACGCCAGTTTTCTTGCGTCATAGTGCCATAGGCAATATCAGGTTGATTGGTAACTAAAATTCTTAAGTACCCGTGATTCTTGAGAAGATCAAGCGCTTCCGCGACTCCTTCACAGAGGATACTTTCTTCTAGCGTTCGCGGCGCTGTAGGAGCAGAGAATCCTGGGCGCATGACCCCGGTATACACAACGCCATCTTTATCGATAAACACCGCTTTCATCGAAAAGGAGAGAATTTTTTTAAGGCGACCTCCATGGCCGGGAGTCGCTCGGGCGACGTAAGAGCCTGGTACGGTTCTTTCGTAATAAACCCAGCGAGTTGCTTTTGTGAAATGAGCTTCGGGAGTATCGCGTATTCAAAATT
>MHQR01000013.1 GCA_001820725.1 Candidatus Sungbacteria bacterium RIFCSPLOWO2_01_FULL_54_21
CCAAAAGAGATACGCGGCAGATGCTCCAACGCGTGAGCAGCATGCACCAGACCGTGGCCGTACGCGTTTGATTTGATTACCGCCATAAGCCGCGCGTCAGGCGGAATCAAACGCAAAAAACTCTCCGCATTTCTGCGGAGCGCTCGCGCATCTATTTCAATCCACGTGCGCGCATCCCTCATCGTCTGATAAAACGCATGCCGTTCATGTATGGTTGCAATGCGGGAGGAATGGCGACTGAACCGTCGTTCTGCTGATAATTTTCAAGAATCGCGATGAGCGCGCGGGAGGTGGCAAGCGCCGTGCCATTCACCGTGTGCGCCACCGCGATGCCGCCGTCTGCGATACGATACCGGATGTCCAAGTTCCGCGCCTGATAATCGGTCGTGTTGGAGGTACTGGTCACCTCTCCCCAGTCGCCCCGCCCGGGCATCCATGCTTCCAGGTCAAATTTGCGGCTCGCTTGCGTCCCGAGATCGGCCGCACACATATCAAGCACGCGATACGGAACGCCAAATTTTTGCCACAATTCTTCTTCCTGCGCAAGAAACTCTTTGTGTATTTCTCGTGACGTCTCCGGCGTTGCAAATGCGAACATCTCCACTTTGGAGAACTGATGCACGCGATACAAACCCTTTGAATATGTGCCATACGCGCCGTCTTCCCGACGGAAACAATGCGAATATCCGGCATACCGAAGAGGAAGATGACTGCCTTCCAAAATCTCTCCTGCGTGCAATGCCGCGAGCGTTACTTCAGCCGTCGCGATAAGCCCCAGATCGCTGTCCGCGATTTCGTATGTTTGCGCCTCGGGTCCAGCCGGCAGATATCCGGTGCCAAGATAGAATTTTTTGCGCGCAAGATCGGGCGTGATCACCGGCGTAAATCCCTTTTCCTGCAGAAAATCCATCGCAAAACGCACGAGGGCCAGCTCGAGCAATACCCCTTCGTTTTTCAGATAATAAAACCCCGAGCCCGCGACCTTGGCGCCCCGCTCAAAATCAAGGATGTCAAGCGCGGTACCGATCGCGAGATGATCTCGCGGTTCAAAATCTAATTGCGGCTTCTCACCCACTTCGCGCAGTACTTTGTTGTCTTTTTCGCTGAAGCCGTCCGGCGCTCCAGCATCGGTCATGTTGGGCAGTTGGTGCATGAGCGCCGCGAATTCGTCATCCGCCTGCTGTGCGGCTTCCTCTACGGCGCCGAGACGCGCTTTCATTTCCCTTGACTGCGCAATTTTCTCCTGCCGATCGTCTCCGGTAGCCGCCGCTATGCTCTCCGACAATTCGTTGTGCCGCGCGCGCAGATCGTCTCCTTCTTTGATCGCCACGCGCCGCACCTCGTCCGCCGCGAGCAATGCCGCCATGTCGAAATGCGAACCGCGCCGCTTGAGCGATTTTTCTACTTCATCCCGGTGCTCGCGCACCCATTTGGTATCAAGCATATCAGCGAATCGTTTTGAAATAATTTCTGAATGCCCGATATTCTTCGCTGTTCCCAAAATCCGATTGCTTCAAGATATATGTTTTCGGATCAATCCATTCATACGAGAGGTGCTCGTGTGAAAGCGTTATCTCCCCCGCCTTCCATTGCGCATCATACACGGCAAGAAAGACGAATCTCGGATGCGCGTCTTCTTGGCGGCGCGCCCTGCGGAAATGAAAAAAGGGTTTGCCCAGTATATATTTTACTTTCGCTCCCAATTCTTCACGCACTTCCCGCGCGATGATTTTCTCAAGCGGTGTCCGATACTCCACCTTGTCAATTCTTCCGCCTGGCAGATCCAGCCATTGATCGTCGTCATTCATGCGCAAAAGCAAAACCTTACCGCCTTTGCGAAGCAAAATCTTTAACCCCACCTGAAATGTCCCATAATCCCTTTTCATGCTTTGGGCCGCAGGGTCGGAAACAGCACGACCTCGCGGATATTTTTTACGTTGCCAAACAGCATGGCCACGCGATCAATGCCGATACCGAGGCCTGCCGCAGGCGGCATGCCGTACTCCATTGCCTCCAGAAACTCCTCGTCCACGCGCATGGCCTCCTCATCCCCTCCTTCGCGCTCACGTTCCTGGGCCATAAACCGCTCGCGCTGATCTATGGGGTCATTGAGTTCGGCAAACGCGTTGGTCAGCTCCATGCCTCCCGCAATCAGCTGGAACCGCCGCACCTCGTCAGGATTCTCTTTCCTGCGCTTGGACAGCGGCGAGAGTTCCAATGGGTGATCTATCAGAAACGTGGGCTGTATTAAATACGACCGGCAAACTTTTTTGTAAATCTCGTCAGCGATTTTTGCTTTTGACGCGCGCGGCTCAGCATCCACTCCCAATTGCCGCGCGCGGACAGCCAGAGAATCGCGCGTTTCGCCGTCATAGTCCGAGACCTGGGCGTATCGCGCAAGCACGTCTCTAAAAGTGATCCTATTGAACGGTTTTTTGAAGATGACGGTTTTCCCATCCACCATGATTTCCCCTTGTGCCCCTATTTCTTTGCCGAGTACGATAAACAAATCCTCAACAAACGCCATCATATCCTCTTCGTCCCAATAGGACGCGTAGGACTCTAGCATCGTGAATTCGGGATTGTGCGCTGCATCAATGCCCTCGTTGCGGAAACACTTGCCGATTTCAAACACCCGCTCCATACCGCCAACGAGCAGGCGCTTGAGATAGAGTTCCGGTGCAATACGCAGATAAAAGTCGGTATCGAGCGCGTGGTGATGCGTGACAAAGGGTTTGGCAATAGTGCCGCCCGGAATGGGGTGGAACATAGGCGTCTCCACCTCCACAAATCCCTTTTTTTCATGGAAATCGCGTATCGCTTTGATGAGACGCGCGCGCATGACAAACCGCTCGCGCACGCCCTCGTTCATCAGAAGATCAAGATAGCGTTTGCGAAAGCGTTCTTCCGTGTCCTGCAAACCATGCCATTTTTCCGGCAATGGCAGGAGGGACTTGGCGAGCATGGCCCACCGTGATACTTCAATCGTCTCTTCCTCTTTTTTGGTCTTGAAAAGAATACCCTCGGCTTCGATGACGTCACCAATATCAAGTGTCTCCGCCGCGAGATCATATTCACCGGCCAGAACATCTTTTTTCATATAGGCCTGCAGTTTCGCCGTACCGTCAAAAATATCCAAAAACATCGAGCCCCCGTGCTCGCGGCGCGCCATCACGCGTCCTGCCGCAACGATGGTCTTTTTTGCTTTCGCAAGCGCCGCAAATTTCTTGCGGATGTTCGCGATCGCATGGGTGCGCGCCGTTTCCGCGGGAAAGGCGTCAATGCCCCGCGTTTTCAAGAGTCCAAGTTTTTGCACGCGCTCCGCGCGAATATCTTCAAGGGCCATAGTCCCGTAAGCATACGGCAGGGGCAAGAGCGCGTAAACTTGACAGATACCTATAGATGGTATAAATTATTACTTACAGCAGTCCCCTCAATTCACCCCTCAATCATCGCGACATTTGATACTATGCAAGCAGCATCTTCGCTCCCACTTTATTGTCGGGGGCATTTCTATTTCCGAAACTTTTGGAGAATCTTGAAATCCTCCAGCATGTCGGCTTTTGACGACTGCTTGTAGAGGGCTACGGCCGGATGGAAAAGAGGAATGACGGCAATCTGCCCGTAGGATGCGGACGCGGCGAATTCTTTACCATGGATTTTGCTGATGGAGACAAGATGCGCGCCGAGACCGAATTTTTCCATGATGTATGCCATGGAAAAGCGGCCGAGCGTTGCGATGACACGCGGCTGGATAATGTTAATTTGCCGGTCGAGAAATGGCGCGTATAGGGCGAACTCTTCGGGGTTAGGGTCACGATTCATGGGCGGACGATCTTTGACGATATTGGTAATATATACCTCGTTGCGCGGCATCGCTATAGAAGCCAGCAATTCGTCGAGCACTTTTCCTGCGGCCCCGCAAAATGGTCTCCCCTGCTCCGCCTCGTTTTTTCCTGGCGCTTCGCCGACGAACATGATCGCGGCCTCGTGATCGCCCTCGCCGATCACCGGATACACTTTATTTTTCACCCGCTCGCGATAGAGCGGCGACGCTTTCAGATGCGCCACTTCGTCCCGGATGTTTCGCAATTGTTCCGTTCTGTCAGATGGCATGATTTACAGAGACACTACCCTAAGACACAGCACACGCCGATGTGATCCACGCCCCGGCCCGCATCTTTTTCTCCATCATCTATTTTCATATCCCTCATACAGGGATCGGATCCCTGTATCAATGGCTACGGCTCAAGGCGCTTGACGCCGCGATAGACGAACGAGGCATCGCGGATGCTGTCGAGACCGAGCAGTTGCATGACCATGCGGTTGGGCCCCATGCCGTATCCTCCGTGCGGCGGACAGCCGTACTTGAAAAAGTTGAGATAGAACTGCAAGGACTCAATGTTCATTCCTTTTTCTTTTGCCTGCGCCGTGAGCACCTCATACCGGTGCTCGCGCTGTGCGCCGGTTGTTACTTCCAACCCGTTCCAAAGGAGATCAAAACTTTTCGTAAGCCGTGGGTTTTCTTCGTCGCGCATGTGATAAAACGGCCGCGCTTCAATCGGATAGTCCGTAATAAAAACGAATTCATGCCCGTATTTTTCCTTCGCGTATTCCGAGATATTGCGCTCCTCTTCCGGAGAAATATCACTCTCTTTCTCGCTCGACACTCCCATGCCAGCCAATATCTTTTTGGTTTCCTTCATGGAGATTTTGGGGAAGGGCAATGACGGCATTACGACATCCCTGCCGTATGTCTTGGCGATCTCATCGCCATATTTTTCTTTTACCCGTTGAATAACATGCTGGATCGTTTTCTCTTCCTCTTCCATCACGTCATGGTGCGAGCGGATATACGACAGCTCGGTGTCATAGCCGACGAATTCGGTGGCATGGCGCGAGGTAAACGACGGCTCGGCGCGGAATACCGGTCCGACTTCAAAGACGCGTTCAAATCCGGCGGCCATGGCCATCTGCTTGTAAAACTGCGGCGACTGCGCAAGATATGCCTTGCGGTCAAAATATTTCACTTCAAATACTTCAGCCCCCGATTCGCTGGCAGTTGCAATGAGCTTTGGCGAGTGTATTTCTATGTATCCTCTTTCTATCCAGTACTCGCGAAACGCCTGCTCCATCAGGGTCCACACCTTGAACACCAACGCATACTTGTGTTTGCGCAGATCAATCCACCGCCAGTCCATGCGTATGAACGGGTCGGTTTCTTCCTGCGCTTTTTCCACCACAGGAATCGGCAATTCCGGCTCGGCGCGGGAAAGTACGGCAATGGTGTCTGCCGCGATTTCAAATCCGCCGGGCGCTTGTTTTTCGGCTTTTGCGAGCCCCGATATTTGGATCACAGATTCCAAACTCAACGCGCCCGCCATTTCCAGCGCCTCTTTTTTATCTTTGGTAATGACGATCTGGATAATGCCCGACACATCGCGTACCAGTAGGAATGTAATACTCCCCTGGTCGCGGATGGTCTGTACAAAACCGGCAATCATCACCGAGTCGCCAATATATTTTTCCACCGTGTTGATGAGTATGCGCTCCATAACAAAATGCGTGTACGGTCATCCTACCAAACAAACCGCCACCTGACAATTTTCCGTTCCGCTGCTGAAATTGCGGCTGTTTAACAGCAGGCGATAGCGCACCCGTGTTCCATGTACCCTCGTTTGTCCCAAGAGTTATCTTGCCTCAACGTAAAGCAACTTCGGCAGCGGGGCGCACTTGTCTCCCATTGCTTGTCCTCCTCCACCCGCTCATTCCGTTCCTCGATGTACCGTATCCGCTTCTCAAGATTTTCCATGACACTTCTTATACTTTTTGTAACTGCCGCAGGGGCAGGGGTCGTTTCTGCTGGGTTCTTTTTGTTTGGGGCGCGGGGATGATGCAAATGATCGTGGCTCGGAGGCGTTGATCTGGCCGAGAACGGGATTGCCTGCGGAAAGAGATGGTGGAATAATGCCAGCCGCCGCATCCGGGCGGCGGAGTTCGATGCGGGCCGGGTGGTCTTGGTGCGGCGTGCCGCCGGGTTTAAAAATCGTATGCACGATCTGGGTGCGGACGGCGGCTTGCAATTCACGGAACAGACGCGAGCCCTCGTGCTTGTATTCCACCAAGGGGTCGCGCTGGCCGTAGGCGCGCAGACGCACGCTGTCACGCATGTGCTCCATAGCGTCTAGGTGATCCATCCACAGCGTGTCAATGGTGCGCAACATGACGCCCCGCTCGCGATAGCGCATGGCCTGCAGACCTGCCTCGCGCTCGTGCTGTTCATACGCTTCCTGGAGCGTGCGCGCCAAAAACTCTACCATGCGCTCGCGGCGTTCGTCCTGACTTTCGCCGTTTTGTTCGATTTCGCGGAGTCGCGTATGAGCAACATCGGCAATCGGCGCAATGGAACGCATTGTTTCATACACTTCTTTGATATTCCAGTCCCCAGCGTTGCCTGACGTATGGAAGCCGACCACCCTTCGCAGTTCTTCTTCTATCATTTCAAAAATTTGTTCTTTCAGTCTCGCCCCCGATCTCTGATCCGAAAACAGGATCTCACGGCGCATTCTGTAGACAGCGTCGCGCTGTTTGTTGAGCACATCGTCATATTCAAGTACATGTTTGCGCGCGTCAAAATGAAATCCTTCAATTTTGCCCTGCGCGGATTCTATGGCGCGAGAGACCACTTTATTCTCAATCGGCTGGTCTTCGGGTATGCCAAACGCTTCCATCATGCGCTTGATGCGGTCCGAGCCGAAAATGCGCATGAGGTCGTCCTCGAGCGACACGAAAAAGCGCGACGCTCCTGGGTCGCCTTGGCGACCTGCGCGGCCGCGCAATTGGTTGTCTATACGCCGCGCTTCGTGCCGTTCGGTGCCGATCACATAGAGCCCGCCGGCGCCACGCACTTCTTCCCCCTCATTGGCATCCGGCTCACTGCCGCCCAAAATAATGTCCACGCCGCGGCCCGCCATGTTGGTTGCGACCGTTACTGCCCCGCGCTTGCCGGCCTGCGCAATAATCAGCGCTTCCTGCTCATGGTTTTTGGCGTTCAGCACTGCGTGCGGCACACCCTCCACGGTCAGCACTTTGGAAAGCCGCTCGTTCTTTTCTATGGAAACCGTGCCAATGAGCACGGGCTGTCCTTTTTCATGCCGCTCTTTTACTTCCCGCGCCAATGCCTGCAATTTGCCGCGCTCGGTGCGGAAGATAAGATCGCCCGCGTCCCGCCGAATCATGGGGCGATGCGTAGGGATAGATACCACATCCAGGCCATATACTTTATGAAATTCCTCGGCGCTGGTCTGCGCCGTGCCGGTCATGCCCGCGAGTTTTCCGTACATGCGAAAATAATTCTGGAATGTGATAGTAGCGAGCGTGCGCGATTCCTGCTGTACTGTTACGCCCTCTTTTGCCTCCACGGCCTGATGCAGACCCTCGCTCCACCGGCGTCCGGGCATAAGACGGCCGGTAAATTCGTCCACGATGATCACCTGTCCGTCCTTTACCACATAATCGCGGTCGCGCAAAAATAGAGTATGGGCGCGGAGCGAGGATTCCAAATGGCGCACAAACCGAATACCCTTTTCCTCATAAATATTCCCCACGCCCAATATCCGCTCTACGTTGTTGATACCTTCTTCCGTGATGGTTACGGCTTTCATCTTTTCGTCAAGGTTGTAATCCCTGCCTTCGGCAAGCTGTGGCACAAGCCGAGCAAACACGCCATACAAATCCCCCGATTCCGTGTCTGGCGCTGAAATAATCAGCGGTGTGCGCGCTTCGTCAATCAAAATGGAATCAACTTCGTCCACGATCGCATACGTATAATCGCGTTGGCGCAATTGCGCGGGGTCGTATTCCAAATTGTCGCGCAGATAGTCAAAGCCGAATTCGTTGTTGGTGCCGTAGGTGATGTCGGCGGCGTACGCTTCATTCCTCGTACACGGACGGAAATGATTGAGCCGCGGATCGCCGTGCGAGTGCGCGTCCTCATACGCGGGGTCGTAGATGCCAGAGAACTCATGGGCGATCACGCCCACCGATACACCAAGCGCCTCATACACCGGCCCGTTCCATCCCGCGCCAATGCGGGAGAGATAATCATTGGGCGTGACCAAATGCGCACCGCGTCCGGCGAGCGCATTGAGATAGAGCGGCAGAGTCGCCACCAGCGTCTTGCCTTCACCCGTGCGCATTTCCGCAATTTTGCCTTGATGCAGGGCAATGCCGCCGATCAATTGCACATCAAAATGCCGCTTGCCGATGCTGCGGCGCGCGGCCTCGCGCACCGCGGCAAACGCTTCGGGCAGGATACTGTCTAATGTTTCTTCTCGCAGAGATTCAACCCCTGTTGCAACAGGGGTTGAATCCCTGTTTATTCGCCGTTTGAATTCTTGCGTCAGATTTTTCAGCTCCTCGTCCGAAAGTCCGAGCATCTGTTCTTCTCTCTTGTTGGTTTCTTCCACGAGGGAACGCGTAGAGCGCACATACCGCTCATTCCCCTTGCCGAATATTTTACTCAAAAAAGACATAGGCGCACCACAAAGCATACCCCAGAATCACCCAAAAAACCAGCACGCTACATGGTATAGAAAAAGGCCGCAGCATGCGCGTGTGGCCATTGATGTCAGGGGGGCGTCCCGATCCTACTCGGGTTGATTTGGATGGTCCCGTTTGTATGCCGCCGTTGCCTCAGAGATGCACCGGTGCGTCTCCTCCGTGGCCGTAGCCCGAAACTCATCGAGCTCCTCCGCGGGAATCCCGGTCGCTCGCGACAAATTGAATGTCCGCATTTTTGCCCCCATCCGGCCGGGCAAAGGAATACGCGTACCTTGACGGTATCCGAAAGAGGAATCCATACCCTTCCCTTCGCTGATCCGCTGAAGAAGAACGTCTAAAATCTCCTGCCGCCGCTGTTCGGTCAAAGACATACATGCTTCCTCGCTTTCGGTGTTGACCTAAAATATCCATATATAGGGTATCACGAATACAAATCCTGTCAAGCGTTTCTGCGAGAGTATACCCGTTCGTCCACAGCAAAATACTCTTCTACTGGCTTTTTGACACCGTACGCTTTCTTGTGATGATTTAATTCTTGGATTCCTCCTCTTGTCTTAATATTTCGTCCACATAGAGAACTTCCTCCATCTGTTCTCCCCGATACTCATGACAGATGTCCCTGACACGCATGACGATGAGAAGAGGCACTGCATCTAATGCCTCGCGAAAACGACCCTCTTTTGCGGCACCTTCAAGACCCCCTGCTCGTCCTGCGAGCCAGTTTCTCACGACCAGATAAAGGGAGCGTTGCAACTTATCCTCATCCTCGATTTTCATCACCATTCGTAGGGCGTCCTTTAGATTCCCCCTGTTGGCATAACGGTATCCCAAGGATTCATAGAAAAATTTCTGGTACTCTTTTCTTAGCTCTTCATTGGTCCCCGCAGCATCTCTGATGATGTTGTCTGCCTGCTCAACGTCGCCGCGTTGCAGGAGATCCATACCAAGCGCTTCGAGGGCTTTATGGTGATGAAACGGACTTTCTGTCTTCTGGAGCTCTCGAAGACCTTCGACATACTGACCTTTTTTTATGAGGTCGCTACCAAGTCGCCTTGTTTCCATACGGACCTCTAATTTCTTAAGGTACTCGCTCTCCTCAATATCCTCACGGGACGGCTCTGTCATACCCGGCTCTTCAGACATCGGCGTTCCTCCTTTTTCAATGTTTTTCATAATAATCACTGTGAGATGTTAGTTACTTATTACCTTTCTGATTCCGAGCCCTCTTCTCCTCCCGTCTTGGTATCATACACATCCTTGCCCTGTTTGCGAAGCATTTCGCGCCGCGCCTCGCGTTCTTGGCGCGACATGAAAAATACTTTTCCGTCTTTCGCCTCTGCCAGTGCCGAGCGTATGCCGCCGAGAAGATCCGCGTTGGATTGGCGCGCCCGGGCGTATGCTTCCGGCGACTCGTAGTCGTCGGTGGCGCCAAGATACTCCCGAAAATATATCGCCTCTACCATACGAAGCAAATCCTCCGCTGGTATCTCCTGCCGGTTGTCTGCCAGCCATACCATCATATGCTCGGGCACCGGCGCTTCTAGGGGCTCGCCGGTCTTGGAATCCATATCCACAGGCGGGCACTGATAAGGAACTTCTCTGACGTTTCCTTCGGCGTCCTCGTAGTACGTTCGTTTTTTTCCTATGCGATTAAAAAACGGTTCGGCGGTTTCCACTACTTCACCCACGACGCCTAGCAATGTCTGATTATTTGTGCGGGCTTTTTCTGCGGCGTCGCGATAAAAACTCTGGCACAGCTCACGTCCAAGTCCCTTTTGCCGCAGTTCCTCATTGGCCGCTATATGCCATATCGTAAGGATCGTCTCCTGGGGCCTGCCTTCCTGCGGCTCCAATTCCAGACATCGGGTGTTGGAAAACGCAACAACCTCGCCCTCCTGCTCCATCGCATGATAGTCATTAATTCCCTCTTTGATCGTATGGCGGAACCAATTGAGCGTTTCCGACTCTTCTTTGCCAAATTGCTCTACCATAAATTCGTGCGTCCGCTTTGCGGCTTTTTCATACGGCTTGGTTAGTTTCCGTATCGTAAATGAGTCCTTTTCTGGAGAGATGATTGTCTCGATACCGCGTTCACGAGACCGATGAAATACCGAAGCCGCCTGCAACTCCTCCGCCTTGCTCTCTACGCGGCTGGCTGATTCCTCCGGCGTCAGAGGTATATATTCGCTATGCGACACTTCGCCGCTCTTTTCCTGATGGTGTTGTCCACGCGAAAGTTCCTCCTTCATAAGTAACGTTCCTCTTTTATCTAATAATAACGGTCTACGACTCCAGCTTTTTGGTATAGAACAAAAACTTCGTCGGATCTCCCTTACCGAACACGAAAGGAATCCCGCCTTCGCTCGATTGAAATCCATGTTCAGCAAGCGATGGATCTTCACCCTCCCGATAGGTGACCACTATCTCACGGTCGCGTTCC
>MHQR01000014.1:0-33343 GCA_001820725.1 Candidatus Sungbacteria bacterium RIFCSPLOWO2_01_FULL_54_21
CGCCTGCAACTGATGAAGCGTCTCCTCGCCCCCGACGGCTCAATTTATGTGCATCTTGACTGGCATGTCGGGCATTATGTAAAAGTGATGATGGATGAAGTGTTTGGAAAAGAGAATTTTGTGAATGAAATTGTGTGGGAGTACCAAGGAGCGTGGTCTGAAACTGATAGATATTTTCCAAGACGCCACAACGCTATTTATTTATACGCGAGGAATCAGGAAAGGTATTTTTTTGATAGAACACACGAGGACGATATTCATGCCGGAACAAATTTTAACCGATGGTATGAATTTGTAGAAAACAACAGAATTTATGCTCGACATGCTCCTTATCATGACGCAAGATTCAAAACCTATGTCGATAATTTCAAAAAGGAACATGGAAGAGAGGCACAGGGCGACGATATCATCATAGATTTCAGAGGGTCTGTGGTTGGGAGTGTTTGGTATATCAAGGTTGTTGATCCTAAAAGCCCAGAAAATGTTGGTTTTGGGACACAAAAGCCATTACAGTTACTTGAGAGAATTATTGAATCATCGTGTCCAAAAGACGGATTAGTCGCAGACTTTTTTGGTGGCTCAAGTACATCACTCGTTGCAGCAGAAAAATTAAATCGCCGTTGGCTTGGCTGCGAGCTCGGGAAAGTAGGAATACAAGTAACGCGCGGGCGGCTGGTGGAGCAAAAATCAAAGCCGTTTTTGATTGAAAACATCGGCAATTATCAGCGCGAGATGATTTATCTGGGCGGGGCGCGGATTTACGAGATGCAGAAAATCATTTTGAAACTTTACGGCGCGGAGCCGATGGCCAACCGCAAAGACTTGGGCGTGCGGAAAAATGAAGACGGGGTGTTGGAACTGGTCTATTGCGGTTATCCAGACAGAGCAGTCGCGGCGCATAAGGTGGAGGATTTGGCGACAGAAGCGCAGATGCTTGACGGTGCGGGGTATAAACGACTCGTGATTTTGGCGTGGGATTATGAATACAACTATGACGAGCTTTTACAGACGCGGATAAAAGCCGCGGGCAAAGATATAAAAACGGAAATTGTGAGTCGGCAGATTCCGCCGGACATCTATGAGCACTTGAGACAGGCAAAATCAGCATCTGATGAGGATATTGAGCGACTCTCGGACAAAGTGAAGTTTTTGGAAAAGCCGTATTTGAAACTGAAAAAGCCGGAGGTGAAAGGAAGCTCGGTTACCATCGGCATTGAAAAATATGTGCTCTACGATTTTCCGCTCGGGAGCGGCAAGAAAGCGGACGAAGACCGCGAGGCATTACTGCATCTCGTCAAGGATAATTTTGCTATTTTGATTGACTATTGGGCGGTGGATTGGGATTACGACGGGCTGACATTCAAAAGCCAGTGGCAGGATTTGCGCGGCTTGGGGCGGAAGACAAAAGTGGTAACGATGGAGAAAGAACATTCGTATGAAAAATCAGGAAAGCACACGATTGCCGTGCGCGTGGTTGATATTTTCGGCAACGACGCGACCGCGACGATGGAGATAAAAGTATGACAAAACCAGAATTAATAAAAAACATTCTCAATATTCCTTCCGAGTCTCGCACTTTGGAGTTTAAACGACTGGGAAGTAGGAACGAGAGCATAGATAGAGTGCTACAGTCCATTGTTGCAATGGCAAATACCGATGGGGGAACTTTGATTTTAGGAGTCGAAGATCCTCAAAAAACTACTCTCAAAGGGCTTGATCGAATTTTTGGCATAGAAGAAAACCTAGTGTTTTATGATGAACTTGGAAAAGCCGTTAGGAAGATTTCACCCCCCATTTCAAGCATTTGGCCACCGGATATTGTTGAGGTTCCAAATAAGAATGTAAGGATTGGGCTTCTGGCTGTACCAAAAGTTAGTGATGGTTTCAGATCAATCGAGGGTCATGTGTATGTGCGTTTGGAACAAGGTAATAAGAGATTACTTCCCCAAGAGGTCGTCCATTTCGCCTATGTAAAAGGTTTCGAGCGCGCCGACAGAGAATTGGTTGCTGTTGACTTTTCGCTTCTCAAAACAAATTTTTATGATGTTTGGCGTAAGAAGCGAGGAATTGCTGATGATCCTATCGCTAATGTTTTAGAAAAGACAGGACTGGCTCGAAAGGGTAAAGGAGGACAGATTTTGCCTACAAGGGCAGCGGTTCTTTTATTTGCGGAATTTCCTAATGATCTTTTGGATACTAAATGCGCCGTTCGTATTTTTCAATATGAAGGCAATCTAGAGACCATCAAAGAAACACTGAATTTAATTGGAACGCCAAAAAATATAGTCGGGCCAGTGATCAAACAAATTACGGATGCACATGAGTATGTGTTGACTTTGCTTAGAACTGGTATCCGAGTACCATCAGGTTTTGTGACGACCTACCAGATCCCAGAGAGAGCAATCAAAGAAGCCATTACGAACACAGTTATACATCGCGATTATTACACCAAGCGCGATATTGAAGTTAGAATTTTTGAAGATCGCGTTGAGATTGAAAGCCCGGGCCTTCTTCCTCTTAATATCACTCCATCAAACATTGGAGTTGAAAGGGCGCACGGATACAGGAACGATCTGTTGGTAAAACATCTCCGTGAATTTCCGGATCCGCCAAATCTTGACCAAAATGAAGGGGTAAAAGCAATGCGCCAAACAATGATGATCGCCAATCTTTACCCTCCAGTTTTTTGGACATACCCTCGCTTACAGGATGCTGTTAGAGTGATATTTTTCAATGCGAAAGCCCCAAGTGAATGGGACAAAGTTTCCGATTTTTTGATCCGGAATAAATACATAAACAATACTGAAGCCCGCGGGATTCTTCATGTGGAAGATACCGGAAAAGTGTCGAAACTTTTTAACCGATTGGTAAGGCAAGGATCGCTCACCAAAATCGTGCCTCGAACGGGCGCAAAGCGCAATGTGCGGTATAGGTTACCAACTGCCGATGAAAAAACTTTATTTACCCCTGACAAAAGTAAATAACCACAAAATGGCGTTTTATGGGCATTTTGAAGGAGTTCATTTGCAAGGGGGGTTGAAAAGGGACATTCCGGAAGTCTCCTTTCCTCTTAAATACGGCACTTTCCGGCATACTCCATTTGCAATAGGCCAATAAATCAAAATACCATGGCAAAGAAAATCCAAAACAATCTGCTCAACGAACTGCCGCTTGCCATAGCGCTGGAGGGCGAGGTAAAGGCGTGGGCGGATCAGGGCTGGCAGGGCGTAACGCAGACAACCTACGAACTTTTGGCGTATTGGTTTAATCGCGGTGAGGAAACAGACGAGAGATTCCATAACTGCCAGCGCTGCGCGGTGGAGACGATTATTTACTGCCACGAAGTTTTGGGGATTGAAACATTGAAGCAAGTGTTTGAAAGATTCGCGCCGGAAGCGCTGGCAGCAAGCGCGGCTCTTTCGGAAGAAGTGGAAAATTTACCGTTTGCGAAATACTGCCTTAAGATGGCAACCGGCACCGGGAAGACTTGGGTACTTGCCGCACTTTTAGTTTGGCAGTATTTCAACGCCTTAAACAATGAACAGTCGGGCAAATACTCCACGCACTTTTTACTCGTCGCACCCGGACATGAGGTATTGAATCGTCTGCTGGATATGTTTTTGGGAAAGCACGACTCCAAAACCGGCAACCGCGACAAATCCAAATCGGATTTTCTGCGTCCGCTTTTTATGCCGGAGGGCGAGCGATTTCGCAGTCGCTTCCACTTGCAAGTCCTGGAGCCGGCGGACATCCGGCCCAACCTTACGCCCCCGGACGAGCCGTTCGTGTATATCACCAACTGGCAGCAGTTTCGGCTGAACGAATCAAGCAACTTGTGGGATCAACTAACCGGCGCCGATGCGGAGGAACAGCCGCGTGGAGAAATCATTGCCGATTTTCTCTCCGAGCATCCGGATTTGATTATTTTCAACGACGAGGCGCACCATGTCCACGGCGCCAAAACCGCCAAAGGCGAGGAATTGGTCTGGCGGAAATTCTTGATTGCTCTGTATAACCGAATGGCGGAAAAGCACCGCGGCGAGAAAGGCGTATTTTTGCAAATTGATTTTTCCGCTACGCCGTTTTATGGAAGCGCCGAGAAAAAAGAGTATTTTCCGCATATCGTCTACGATTTTGATTTGGTGTCAGCGATGCGGACGATGCTTGTCAAGCAGATATTTTTGGAAGAGCGGCAAGCAATGTCGGGCGAGAAAATGGATGACCTTGATGTGCGCGCCGAACGAGCCGAAGCCGACGAGGAACACCGCAGGGGGCAGGTTATTGGTGTTTCCGTGAGCCAAAAACTGCTTTTGGACATCGGCAGAAAAAAGATGGAGCAGATAGCCGCGGAATTTCGCGAAAAAGGACTGGATAAGAAACCTGTGCTTTTCGTGCTTGCGGAAAATACCGAAGTGGCGGATTTAGTTGCCGAGCATGTGGCGAATTTGACCGATGAACGGGGCAGAAATTATCGCAATCAGATTCTCGTAATCCACTCGGACAAAAAAGGCGAGATGAGCGACAAGGATTGGGAAAAGTACCGCCAGCAGTTAGAAACATTGGACGAGTCGGAGGAAGTAAATCCGATTCGCGTGGTGGTAAGCGTTTTGATGTTGCGTGAGGGCTTTGACACGCAAAATGTGGCAGTGGTTGTGGTGTTGCGGAGCGCGAAGGCCGATCTACTTTTAGAGCAGATAGTCGGGCGCGGAGTGCGGCTGATGTTTCCGGAATATAAATATCCTGAACTTGCCGATTTGAAACGCGAAGCGCGGGAAGATGTGATGCGTAAACGCGCGCCGAAAAATTCTCTGGACTTTCTTTTTGTCGTTGAACACCCGAAGTTTCGGAGTTTTTACGAGGAACTACAAAAGCAGGGATATACTATCGGCATTGGCGACTCTTCCGGCACGGATGCGACCGGCGACCTGGTCCTGTCGGAAGCCACGCCAGGGAGAATCAAAAACTACGATCTTTTTTGGCCGATACAAGTATACGAACAATCGGCGAAGTTTGATTTTTCCGCCATAGATATTGCGGGGCTTCCGAAGTACTCCATTCCATTTGAGATGCTCAAAAAACAACTTTCCCAAATCGCTATCACGGAAACACACGCCGAAACAGGCGGAAAAATAAAAACATGGAAGCTGGACAATCAGTATTTTGATTACGCCCATTTCTTGCGACAAGCGACGATGGCGGTGGCTTCCGAGAAGGGCGCGCACATTCTCACCGGCAAAATGGCCGATATCACGGGAATTATTGACGAGTATGTCAGCAACTACTTATTTGGCGGCGAGATTGATTTTCAGAAGGCGGAAAATTATACGGTGCTCAACTACGCGCCGCTCTTTGATTTTATCGTCGGAAGCGTCAAGCGGGCGCTGTTTGACGGCTTGGGCGCGATTCAATACGAAGTGAAGGCCGGAAAGATCGGCACATTGAGCGATGTAAAAAAGATTTATGTGCGCGAGTCGCTTTCCGTGCCGGTGGAGCGGTGCATCTATCCGCTTTCCGCGTATTCGCGCCGTGGAGAAGGATTTGAGAAAAAGTTTATGGAGGAAACTTTGGACAAGTCCGGCGAGGTGGAAGCGTTTGGCAAAATCCAGCCCAAGAAACACCCGCTCAATATTTCTTATCGGGACAAGGATGGAATCAAGCGCGACTATTTTCCCGACTTTATCATCAAGACGAAAGATAAAATGTATATCGTGGAAACGAAGGCAGAGGACGAGATGCAAAAAGCGGAGGGCAACGAAAAGAACCTGATTGTTTTGAAGGCGCGCGCGGCGGTGAGCTGGTGCAAAACGGCAAGCCAAGTGTCGCTGGCGAACCAGCCGCAGCAATGGGAGTATCTCATGCTTTCCGAAAAAACATTCAACGAAAATCGGCAATTGGGCTTTGATGCATTGATGAATTTTGCAAGATTGGAGACGACACGGTTTTTGTCGCGGGAATCAGGCAGGTTGCTCTAGAGAACTATGAACTATCTTCTCTACGGGCCGGATACGTACCGGAGCCGGAAAAAATTACGGGAGATGATTGCGGGTTATGCGCCGCGCGTGCAGGCGGGGACGGTGGATGTTCTGCGCTTTGACGCGGCGGAGGATGATATGAGTGAGTTGCCCGCCGTAGTGCGCGGGGGATCGCTGTTCGGCGCGAAAAAACTCATCGTGCTGGAACGGCCGTTCACTGCGGCCACCCCGTTTGATATCACGCGCCGCGTGCTCGCGGAGACGCACGAAACAAAAGATAGCTTCGTGATCGTTTGGGACGCTCTACTGGATGTGGAAGGGAAGAAACGGCTGAAGGAAGTGGAAAAGTATTTTAATAAGCGCGTGGAATTCACGCCGCTCGCGGGCGTACGCCTGCATCAATGGATAAAAAAAGAGGCTGCGGCGCGCGGCGTGGCGCTCTCTGCGGCAGATCGTGCGGCGCTCACGGCGAGAGACGGGGGCGATACATGGGGCATCGTCCAGGACATTGAGAAAAAAGCGCTCATGGCGGATAGCGGGGTGGCGGCGCCGTCCGCACCACCCTCTGTCTTTGATCTTGGCGATACTTTTTTTTATTCTCCCGTCGCCGCGCGGCGCATCCTGTTGTCCCTCATCCGTGCGGGAGAAGACGAAAAAAATATTTTCTGGTATCTTGCGGGGCACACGCGCACACTTCTTACGGTAAAATCATATCTTGAGCGCGGCATATCCGTACCCGCGAGCGCCCACATCCATCCCTTTGTGGTAAAAAAAGCGTCCCGAGTAGTCGGGATGCTTTCCGTGGGTGATATGACGCGCATGCTCGGGCGTTTTTTTGAAGAAGATTGGCGGATAAAGACGGGCGTGTCATCGGCGCAAGAGTCGCTCCTGCGCCTGCTCGGATAATCCTATTTATTCACTGACTTTCCGATAAATTTCGTCAGACGCGACTTGAGGCGGCCTGCCTTATTTTTCTTGATCGCGTGCGTCTTGGCGGCCTTGTCGAGCGCCTGATATGCGAGCACGAGCGCTTTTTTCGCGTCCTCGATCTTGCCATCGGATACGAATTTCCGCACGACCCGTACCGCATCCTTGTAGGCGTCTTTTTTGATGGTGTTGCGGATTTTGCGCCGCACGGACTGGCGGAGCGCTTTTTTTGCTGAAGTGGTGATCGGCATAGTGCTATGGAATGTACTGCGGAAGCCCCAAAAAGTCAAATAAAAAAAAGAGCCGATGTTGCCATCGACTCGGTCGGGGGTTTGCGATTGCGGTGAAGCGGCGAGTCACGCCGCTTCTGCCAAACTTTCCGCGTGTGAATTGCCGCCGAGCGCGAGTTCAAGCAGTGCCATACGGATGGGGACGCTGTACTCGGTCTGCCGAAAGTAGTGCGCACGCGGGTCGCTATCGACTTCGTGATGTATCTCTTCATTCCGGGGCAAGGGGTGCATGAGTATTGCATCCGGCTGCATGCGTTCCATCATCTTTGCGTCAATACAGTAGCGCCGCTCAATGTCTTCATATACCACTCTGCCATCCGCTTTTTCGTGCTGAGAGCGCGTCCAATAGATGACCTTTGATTCTGCGATCACTTCTTCAAGTACTTCGTGCTCGGTAAACGTGACGTGGTACTTGTCGAGATACTCAAGCACGTCGCTTTTCATCCGCAGTTCGGGGGGCGAGACAAACATGATCTTCACGTCTTTGAATTTGGCAAGGAGGTACGCAAGAGAGCGGGCCGTCCTGCCGTTTGCAAGGTCTCCGCCGATGATGATGCTGAGGCCGTCAATAGCCCCGAACTTCTGATGGATGGTGCCTACGTCTAGTACTGCTTGTGTCGGGTGCTGGCCTTTACCGTCGCCTGCGTTGATGATGGGCACTCGGCTAACCGTTGCGGCGCGCTCGGCTGCGCCCTCTTCAGGGCGACGAAGAACAATCACATCGGGCCCCATAGTATTGAGGACTTTAATGTGGTCTTCTAAGCTCTCTCCGCGATTCCGATATTCGGAGGAGATTCTCCCGCCTCCTTGGAGCGGTGGCACGTCCATGCCCAATCGCAATCCTGCTACGCAAAATGACGCATGTGTCCTTACCGATTCCGTTTCGAAACTATTGAACAGCATTTTTTCGGAAAAGAGTTGGCGCATGCGATAGCGGCCGGAACTGCTTCTCCATAGCACCTCGAACTCATTGGCGCGACGAACCACTGCCTCCAATAACGGGCGGCTGAACTGTTGCGATTTCAAAATGTGCATGATGGGTCCCTCCCGTGTGTACCCCTTGGGTCTTAAGAACGTGTTTTGAAATACCTTATCACGCCGCCGCTAGTCCGGCAATACGCGGTATTGTTTTATCCGGTCGCGCAGGCGCGCGGCCAGCTCAAAGTCCATGTGTTTCGCGGCTTTTTTCATTTCGCGCTCAAGCGCTACCGCCGCAGAAGGTTTTTATATGCTTTGTCGCGGCGATCAATATCGTAAAGCGTGAGTTCTCTTTTACTGCTATCCACCCAAAAGAAAATCCGCCAGTCCCCGGCCCGCATCTTATGTAGGCCGCGCAGATCAGGCGGCAAATTTGTCATGGGCGAGCCGATGATTTCGGGATGCGCCGCACGGTATTCTATTTTCTCGGCGATGCGACGTTGGTCATTGCGAGGCAATCTGGCGAATACTTTCTCAAAAGATACAAGTGGCCGGATACTATAGGCCATACCTTGTTTTCAGCAATTTCCACTGCCCAGTATCGCCGTGGAGGTGTTCGGCGCGCAGACGACGTATCTTTCTTATGAATGCGGGTTTTGAGACAAGGAGCGCATTCTCCAAAGCATCTTCGGCCGCAATAAACTGGCGTCCAGCTGCCAAGATATCTTGAAGCGCTTTTTTAGGTATCTGAATTGTGGTTGACATAGTTCAAAGATAGAAGAAAATTGTCGCGTTGTCAATAATATGGGCATACTTGCATACGAAAAGAAAAATACCAGCAGGTCCGTATTAAATGATGGTACAAAACATATCCGCTCCTTTTCAAAGAACAAGTATCCTCAAGGAACATTGGCCATCGGGGGCTGTCCTCGGTGCCTCAATATCCCTGAAAATAAATAAACCCCTCGCTTGTGGCGAGGGGTTTATTTGATAGCAGAATTCGTGGTTATCTATGCCTACATATCAAATATGCGCCTTCGCCAGAAGGGTTCATCATCATAGCCATCATCATGTTTCTCTGGGCTCGTATATCCATAGGTTATCTCATGATAGCGGGGGCGGATTATTTGTCAAGCGACGGCTTGAGAGAAGCGTCACCTGTCAACTGTTTTATCCGGTCGCGCAGGCGCGCGGCCAGCTCAAAGTCCATGTGTTTCGCGGCTTTTTTCATTTCGCGCTCAAGCGATTTCACTATGTCGGCAGTATGACCCTCCGGCAAAGGGAGAGGGTCGTCCTTTTTCGCTGTTTCTAATATAGAATCGCGAATTGTCTTTTGAATCTGCAGGGGCGTGATGCCGTACTCTTTATTATAGGTACGCTGAATGTTCCTGCGCCGGTCGGTTTCCCGCATCGCGGCATGCATGGAACGCGTCACAGTGTCTCCGTACAACACAACCGTGCCGCTGGTGTGGCGCGCGGCGCGCCCGATAATCTGAAGCAGAGTTGTCTCATTGCGCAAAAACCCTTCTTTGTCCGCGTCGAGGATGGCGATGAAGGAAACCTCGGGAAGGTCCAGGCCTTCGCGCAGGAGGTTGATGCCAACGATCACGTCGTGCTCGCCTTGGCGCAGTTTTTTCAAAATGCCCGGGCGCTCAAGCGTCTTGATGTCCGCGTGCAGATATTCCGCATTGATGCCTGCCTCGGTCAGATATTCGGCAATGTCTTCGGCAAGCCGCTTGGTGAGAGCCAGCACGAGTGAGCGCTCGCCCCGTTTGCTCCGTGCTTTTATTTCCCTGATAATGTCCTGGACTTGATTTCTTGTCGGACGCACTTCAATCTCCGGATCCAGAATACCCGTGGGGCGGATGACTTGTTGGACAATAAACGAGGTAGAAGCGGGTAGGTTGTAGTTTGTAGGATCTTGGTTGCGGCTTTTCTCCAACTCATATATCGCAGGCGTGGCCGATACATAGATCACTTGGCTGGTGCGCTGGTTGAATTCGGTGAACGTAAGCGGGCGGTTGTCTACGGCAGAGGGAAGCCGAAAACCATAATTCACAAGCACATCTTTGCGCGCGCGGTCGCCGCGCTCCATGCCGCGTATCTGCGGCAGGGTTGCGTGCGATTCGTCAACACATATCAAAAAATCATTACCGTAGGCATAGCGGAAATAATCAACGAGCGTGTGCGGCGGCGTGCCTGCCTCACGGAAATCCAATTGGCGCGAATAATTTTCAATGCCGTTTACGTAGCCGGTCGCGCGCAACATTTCCATGTC
Source organism: Candidatus Sungbacteria bacterium RIFCSPLOWO2_01_FULL_54_21 (assembly GCA_001820725.1). GTDB lineage: Bacteria > Patescibacteriota > Minisyncoccia > Sungbacterales > HO2-52-23 > WO2-54-10. The sequence continues at coordinate 10,386 of MHQR01000014.1, forward strand.
ATATTCGGTGCGCTGTTTGATGCGCGCCGCTTCCAATACTTTGTCCTGCCGTTTGAACAAGGCCAACTGCTCTGCCAGCTCGCCTTTGATATTGGCAATCGCCACATCAAGCTTGTCCTGCGGGGTCACGAAATGCTTGGCTGGGAAAAGGCGCACGGATGAGAGCTTGTATGCTGTAGCTTGTAGGTTGTAGGACTTGACGGAGCGGCGGTCAATGGCAACGACTTTGTTTTTTTCAAAAGCGATGGAAATGATTTCTTCTCCAGACGGCACGTGTATTTCTACGGTATTTTCGCGCGTGCGGAAGTGTCCTTGCCGCGGGTCAACCGGGTTGCGGGTGTATCGCAAAGCAATCAATCGTGCCATCAGCGCTTTCTGGCCCAACGGCTGGCCCACGCGCACGTTCATTGAGATGGCGGCATATGCTTCCGGACTGCCCACGCCGTAGATACACGACACGGACGCGACAATGATTGTGTCTTTGCGCGTGAGGAGGGAAGCCGTAGACGCATGCCGCAAGCCGTCGATCATTTCATTGATCTTGGCGTCCTTTTCAATATACGTGTCTGTCTGGGGGATGTAGGCCTCGGGCTGATAGTAATCATAGTAAGAAACAAAGTAGTGCACGGCGTTGTCGGGAAAAAATTCACTGAATTCTTGATAAAGCTGGCCTGCGAGTGTTTTGTTGTGGGAAATGACGAGCGTCGGTTTCTGGATTTTTTCAATGACATTGGCCATAGTAAACGTCTTGCCCGATCCCGTGACGCCCAACAGCGTCTGGTGCGTTACGCCCGCGTCCAGATTTTTTGTGAGCGCAGTAATAGCCGCCGGCTGGTCGCCAGTGGGGGAGAACGGGCTTTCCAGCCGGAATCTCTGCGTGTCGTTTGACGGAATCATCCTGGCATGGTATCCCATACTCCATGAGCCGGCAAGCGCTGGCTAAAGACAATAAGTTCCCTGTTTCTTACAGGAGTAGCATATGGTAGCGACAATGGCTCTTTTATACGGCGTCATGATCGTTGGCGCACTATGCACGATACCGTATCTTGCGCGGTACGAACGGCGTGTATCCCGCCGCGGCCGCCTCTGGCCGCGGGTTATTTAAGGAGGCATGATGTCGGTTTTGAGCATACTTCTGCTCGTAGGGTCTGTGATACTTTTGCTGATAATTGGTGGAGCGATTCTTTTTCCGCCGGGCATTGGCAGGAACGACGGCAGGTGCGGCGAGGACATAAAGGTCTCAAAAGCGCGCTTGTCGCGTATTCGTTCCGGCTGGATTGACGCCAGCTTCTGATTTGTTCCTTCGGCATCTCGCATAGTATCTTCATCGGCCTTTTGAACAAAAGGCCTTTTTCCTTTACTGTAGCAGTATGATTTCGTTTCTTGAGGGGATCGTGCTGATGGCCGGAGAAAAATTCGTCGTCGTGGGTGTCAGTGGTATTGGCTATAAAGTATTTGCCGGGACGGACACCCTTGCAAAAATGCCCGCGCGCGGCAATCCGGTCAAACTCTGGACGCATGACCATGTGCGGGAAGACGCGCGGGAATTATACGGCTTTGCGCATTATGCGGAACTCGTGCTTTTTGAAATGCTGATTTCGATTTCCGGCATCGGGCCCAAAGGCGCTTTGGGAATTCTCGGCGTGGCACCCGTGGACACGCTGAAAAAGGCAATTGCCGCAGGGGACACGTCGTATCTGACGCGCGTATCTGGTATCGGCAAGAAAATCGCGGAGAAAGTCGTCCTTGAGCTGAAAGACAAAATGGCCGGGCGCGGCGTGACGATAGAAGCGCCGGAATTGAAAGCCGAAGCCGAGGCGCTGGACGCGCTCGAGGCCTTGGGATATTCACAGCGAGAAGCGCGTGATGCGTTGACGCAGGTACCTGCCGATCTGACGCGCCTGGAAGAGCGGGTGCAATACGCACTCCGCCGTATGGGCGAGAAAAAATGACTTCTGCACACTCGTTTTTGCAGTCCTCGGCATGGGAGGACTTCCAACACGCGCTGGGGCGCAAAACATGGCGTGTTGCGGGTGTCCTCGTCATCCGCCATGATCTGCCGATGGGACTTCATTATCTTTACGCGCCGCATCCGGTGATTCATGGGGACCTTTTCAGCGAGATGCGTGCGATTGCCGCGGCTGAAAAAAGCGTGTTCTTGAAAATCGATCCGCTCGTTTCTCTACAACCTACAACCTACAAGCTACAAGCTAGTATCTCGCTTCAGCCGCGCGAGACAATCGTTATTGATCTGACGCAAGCGGAGGAAATACTGCTTTCGGGCATGCACGAGAAGACACGCTATAATATACGGCTCGCGGAGCGCAAGGGCGTAGCGGTAAAAAATTATTGGTTTCCGGTGGCGGATGCCGACTTCGCAGCATTTTGGCGGCTCATGCAGGAGACGGCAGAGCGCGACAGATTTCACGCGCACCCGAAAGAGCATTATAAAAAATTGCTTGACGCTCATACGGATGATTTTTCCAACGAGTTATTTCTTGCCGAGTATCAGGGTATGGTGATTGCCGCCGCAATAGTAAACTTCTATCACTATAGAGGCGAAACCTCTATAGTGAAGACGGCGACCTATCTGCACGGCGCGTCTGGGAGCGAGCATCGCGGCGTCATGGCGCCGCATCTGCTCCACTGGCGCATCATGCAGGAAGCCGTACGGCGGGGATGTGGCTCGTATGACTTGTGGGGCGCGGACGCCGTGCGCTGGCCTGGACTCACGCGCTTTAAGACGGGATTCGGCGGCGCCACCCTTGTCCATCCAGCATCATCTGATATGATATACCGCGCCGGCTGGTATCGCGCCTATTCGTCATGGAAACGCTTTTTCGGAAAATAAAAACATTATTGCCGCGTCCGGTGTTCCGGCTTTTGCAAAAGCCCTACCACTTCCTGCTCGCGTATGCGGCGGCGGTGATATATTGGTTTCCCGGCAGAAATCTCACGGTGATCGGCGTAACCGGCACCAAAGGCAAGACCACAGTCGTAGCCCTCGTACATGAAGTGCTGTCCGCGTCCGATATGCCGGTTATGTCGGCGTCATCGTTGCGATTTCGCATCGGCGCCATTGAAACGCAAAACACCCTGAAGATGACCATGCCCGGGCGATTCTTTATCCAGCGTCTTCTGCGCAGGGCCGTTACCGCAGGGTGCCGATATGCGGTCTTGGAAGTGACGAGCCAGGGTATTGCGCAATGCCGGCATCGCGGCATTCCTTTTGCCGGAGCCGTGATGACCAATGTGGCTCCCGAACACATCGAATCGCATGGCGGCTTCGAGCCATACCTGCGCGCCAAGTTGGATTTATTCTGGCGCCTGCCCAGGAAGGGCGCTGCCATCATCAATCGCGATGACCCGCAATGGCGCAGGTTCTCCGCGGCCACGTCGGCGCACAAGATTTTTTATGGAAAAGACGGAATCACGATCGGCGGAAAGCAGTGGAAGATAACGGATGTCGCGATAGAGAAAGACGGCATGATGTTTTCCATAGCAGGAGTTGCGGTGCGCTCTGCCCTCCTCGGCGCATTCAACTTTTCCAATGTGCTCGCCGCCGTGGCCGTCGGCTTGAGCCATAGCATTGCGCTGGAACGCATTGCGACAGCGATTGCGCGCGTCACTGGCGTACCCGGGCGCATGGAATTCGTGGCGCGGGGTCCCGTGGCGGTTGTGGTGGATTACGCGCACACGCCGGATTCCCTGGAAGCGGTGTATGCATTTTTGAGCAAAAACGCAAAACGCAAAACAAAAAACGCAAAACTTATTTGCGTGCTGGGAGCCGCAGGCGGGGGGCGGGACATGTGGAAACGCCTCGCGTTCGGGAAGATCGCCGCGAAATACTGCGATGAGATTATCCTGACAAACGAAGACCCGTATGATGAAGATCCGATGATGATACTCGCAGACATAGAAACGGGTATTCCTACAAACTCCAAACAACAAACTGCTGCTCTTCGGACCATTCTCGACCGAGGCGAGGCAATCAAGACGGCGCTCGGCTCTGCTCGCTCGGGAGACACCGTGGTCATCACGGGAAAAGGCGCGGAGCCCTGGATTATGGGCCCGCAAGGGAGTAAACTGCCGTGGGATGATCGGGCGGTCGCGCGCGAGGCGCTGGATTGTCGGGCATCTATCACCCCCATACCATCATGAAAGCGAAACAGTATCAGGAATTTGAAATAGTGCCGCAAGACGAGCATACGCATCTCCGTGTCCGGGGAAGCACCGTCCAGGATCTTTTTCGCAATACTCTGGCAGGCATGGCGGCTTTTTTGTCGCCCGATGCCGCAACGTCGCCGACACAAGGGAGAAAGATAACGCAGGAAATCATGGTGCGTGCCGTTGACATCTCCTCGCTCCTCGTAGAATTTATTTCCCGGGTCCTTGCCGAGCAGGAAGCGCGCGGCGCCGTGTTTACCCAAAGCGCGTTCCGCACATTCGGCGACAATTTTCTTGACGCCGATATCACGGGGATACGCGTGGAAGAGCCGGCCGCGGAAATACGCGCCGTGTCGTATGCCGATGTGGACATAAAGAAGAATCCAGACACGGGCATGTTTGAAACTACTCTAGTGTTTGAGACATAACAATGGCACAGACATTTGATTTACAAATCCAGTCCACGGCATCTGATGGCAAGCACACGCCAACAGAGATCGTAAGCATGGCGCGGGACCTTGGTATCGGGGTGATCGCGATGACGGATCACGACACGATCAATGGTGTTGCCGAAACGCTGGGCGCGGGCGCGCGCGCGGGCGTCAGAGTGATAGGCGGCATTGAGATGTCGGTTGAGGATCGCGGCGCGCACATGTTGGGATTCGGCGTTGATCACACGCATGCTGTGCTTTTGGAGCGTCTTGCTTTGTTTCAGCAGGCGCGCGTGGAAGGCGCGAAGCAGATGGTACGGAATCTTGCGGCCGCGGGATTTGCCGTGACGTGGGAAGATGTTGAACGGCAGGCGTCAGGCACGGTCGCGCGTCCGCACATCGCGCGGGCCGTCCTTGCAAGGCCGGAGAACAGGGAGAGCATTGGCGACATTGCGACCAGCCACGACTTTATAGAAAAATTTCTCACCGATGACAGTCCGTATTACGTCCGCCGCGCCCACATTTCAGCTCCTGATGCGATCGCGCTCATCCATACCGCAGGAGGCGTTGCCGTGTGGTCGCACCCCGCGATTCATTTTTCAGGTGATCAAGAAGGGCTCGAAGTGTTTCTCAAAGACCTGATCGGCTGGGGCATCGAAGGCATGGAAGTGTTCAGTCCCGCGCATACGGAAGATGACGCGGAATTTTTGCACGCGCTCGCGGGGAAATACGGCATACTGCGCACCGGCGGGTCGGACTTTCATGAAAAAGGAGATCATCATGCGGATGCGCGGGGCCTGCACGCGGCGCGCACGCTCGGCGATTTCGAGACATACGGATTCCCGGCGGACGACATGGTAGAAAAATTAGACGCGGCGCTGACGGCATCGCGGGGCTTGCGGCAAAAATCCGGCGCGGATATACTTATAGATGCGTAAACGCTCCCTTGCCGCGCCGATGGAGGGCGTTTCCAAGCTATGCTGTCGTTCCGAATGATTATCCTGATTGCGGTAGCGCTCACTGGTCTCGCGATCGGAGCGCTTTTTGCGTTTTCTATGGATGAAAAAGAAAAGGACTTCGCCACGGTGGAAATAAATGGCGCCATCCTCATGGCGGAAGTGGTGTCGCACCGCACGTCTCGGGCGCGCGGCCTTTCGGGGCGCGAGATGCTGGGGGAGCGCGAGGCCATGCTGTTTATATTTGATGAGCCGGATTACTACGGTATTTGGATGAAAGATATGAAGTTTCCGATAGACATTTTCTGGATCAGCAACGGGGTGATCGCGGATATCGAAGAAAACGCGCCCGTGCCCGCGCCGGGTACGGCGGATGCCCAGTTGCCCGTGTATCGTCCTGACAAGGAAGGAGAGCTGGTGCTTGAGACGCGGGCGGGCTTTGCACAAAAACACAAGGTAAAGATCGGCGATCGCGTGCGCATCACGGGAGATAAAGCCGCAGCAGAAAAAAATATGTCTGCGGTTCCGGGCCAAGAGTTTACCATTCCCGCATTACGCCAACATCCCGCGGTCGGCCGTGATTTTCGGATAGGGGAGCCCATGGTAAGCACAGGCGGCGCCTATCAGAAGTTCCCCATTTCCTACGCCTCTGGCGGCCTTACGCTCACCGGTATTATGAACGTGCCCGCAGGACCAGTGCCCGAGGGCGGATTCCCCGTGCTGATTTTGAACCACGGGCTTATTGATCCTGTTATCTATACGTCGGGCCGCGGGTCAAAACGCGAGCAGGACTTTTTTGCCCGCCACGGCTATGTGACGCTTCATCCCGATTATCGGGGACACGCGAGTTCCAGCCCCAATCCTGTTCTGCACCACGATTTCTATGTTGGCTATACCCAAGACGTGATGGCGCTGGTAGACGCGATAAAAAAGTACGAGGGCACGCTGATAGACGCCCGGCGTATCGGCATGTGGGGACATTCCATGGGCGGGGGCATCGCGGCGCGCGCCATGACGCTTTCATCTGATATTCGCGCGTATGTCCTGTTCGCGCCCATCAGCGCGGATGCGGAGGAGAATTTCTATGAACTGGCGCAGGAAGAAAGAGCGTGGCTGTACGAAACATACGGCAAAGAAGGCGCCGGCATATATCGGCGCATATCACCGATACAATACTTTGAGGATGTACGCGCTCCAGTGCAGCTACATCACGGCGCCGCAGACCGCGATGTGCCGATCGCGTTTTCAGAAAAGATGTTTGAGAAACTCACTTCGCTAAACAAAAAAGCGGAACTCTTCACCTATCCGGGCGAAGCGCACGAATTCGCAGACGCGTGGCAAACCGCCGCCGATCGCGCCCTCCAGTTTTTCGACAAGTATGTCAAAAACGCGCGGTAATCTTTGTTTGAAGTTCCACTTCAAACACCTATTGACTCACTGACCCATGCACAGGTATGGTGCTGTCTGTAGGATATGTTCTCTCAACCAGCGTTGTAAGGAGAATAACCATGCAGGCATGTCCGTTGTGCGGTAGTCAGGTTACGAAACAAACTATTCAACTCGGTACATTCAGTTCGGTTTTCGATAATTGCTGGCCGCCGTGTTCTATAAAACCCTTCAATGCCTATAATACCGAGTTTTATATTTGTGGAAAGTGTGATTGGGTCTTTGTGAGCAAGAAGGATTTCCTTTACCTCAAGAGGGATGTGGATCCTAAAGATGAAGCAATGCGTCGGCATATTGCATCGCTTAAGGAAAGGCGGGCACGCGTGTAAGGGGAATACACGCGCTCTATAAGTAACATACGAGGGTACGCTTGCGTACCCTCTTTGATTTTCTTGGAGGATTCTGCTATGTTATATCTTATGCGCGATACATTGATCATTGATTTGGAAACGAAAAAAGCGTTTGCCGAAGTCGGGGGAGAGAAAAATATCCGCGACTTGGGCATTTCGGTCGCCGGCGTCTACTCATATGCGAAGGACGCCTTTTTTGCGTTTGAAGAGCACGAACTGTCTCAACTGACGGAGATGCTGAAAGAGACGGATCATATCATCGGCTTCAACATCATTCACTTTGATATTCCGGTGCTGGAGGCGTATGTGGATAAAGCGATACTCGCCTCCATAGCGCTGACGGACATTTTCGCGGACGCGGTGAAATTTCTCGGGCATCGCGTGGGGCTCGACGGCGTTGCCAAGGCAACACTCGGTATGGGCAAGAGCGGACACGGACTGGAAGCGCTGGAATGGTTCCGACAGGGGAGAATGGCGGACGTGAAAGAGTACTGTCTGGATGACGTGCGGCTGACGCGGGATCTCTATGAGTACGGCAAGAAAAATGGACACGTGCTGTTTGAGTCATATATTGATCACAAGATCCATTCCATCCCTGTGGCATGGGCAGGGCTGGTGGCGGAGCCCGTGGGCGCCATCGTCGCCAAAGGCCTGGCCGAGCGCAAAAAAGTCGCCATTGAATACGTCTCCTCGCAGGACGCGAATAACGAGGGATTCAAGAAAACGCGCCTCATCGAAGTGCGCCAGATAAAGCCCAACGGCGAGATTGAGGCGTATTGTCATTTACGCCGCGATGTGCGGCTATTCCGCTTGGGTCGCATTACGAAAGCGGAGCTCACGGATGAGCCATATGCCATACCCCAAGATGTTCAACATAGTTTGTTTGCAGGTTCATGACTACACCGGAAAACATGACGCTTTTTTCAACACCGAACCGCGGCGGGATGACGCTGTCCGAAGTGGTGGCGGATATTGCGTGCTTCGTACAATCCCAGCCCGAGCGGTTTTACAAAATCATCATCGGCAGTGACTCCGAGGCCGCGAGTCCCGCCGCGATCGTAACCGCCGTCACCGTCTGGCGCGTGGGCAATGGCGCGGTGCACTTTTGGACGACTGCCCAAGAGAGGTCGTTTGCCGTGATGCGCGACCGTATCTGGGCAGAGGCCATACGTTCAATCACCTTGGCGCAAGAAGTGCGCGGACGGCTGGAGGTAGCGCTTGGCGATGACTTTTTCTGGGACGGCAATGAGGTGCATGTGGATATCGGGACAAACGGCCCCACGCGCGAGCTGGTGGACAGCGTCTCGGGTATGATCCGCGGCTACAACTTCGTACCTGTCATCAAGCCCTACTCATTCGGCGCCTCCGTCGTCGCCGATCGGCATACTTGACATACACGATGATGCCATGCGCATCGCCGCGCGGGAGGTCTTTACAAGTGTTTTCATGCGTGTACAGTAAAGACATTCTGGCTCTTCCATAACGAAGAATTCGCTCTGGTTCCTACAAGGGAGAGGTGTCATGTCTGTCTCGAGAGATCGTTCGCAATCTCCGCGCCGCGAAGGCGTGCGGTATGAGTCCGTAGTTCCCATCAATGAGAGGGACCTCGGCATCATCGCAAGAGGCCTTTCAAGGGGCGAGGTGCTCAAAGGAAGGAGATTGCTCATCATCGAGAACGGTAGTGTGGTCTCGGCCCGTGAGTGGCGGGACTCCCGAAATAGGCGGTAACATTTTTCATCATCGCGACATCGGGGAACGGACAACGTTCCCCATTTTTCTTTGTCTTTTTTATAATTCGGACAGAAGATATATAATAAAGCCGTCTGAAGTAAGAGGCGGTTTTTGATGAAAGCGGTTACCCGAGAGACGTACAAGATATTTTGGCGGCATGCGCGCGTGTATCGCGGGATGCTTGCTGTGATGTTTCTGTCGCTGATCGCCGTGACGGCGATTGAGGCAGTTATCCCGTTTTTCTACAAACGCTTTTTTGACGTTCTTTCGGCATCCCAGCCGGGGACAGCCGCGGCCGGCCGGCTGACATGGATCGCCGTGCAGATTCTCGGGCTGTGGTGGCTCGCGTGGCTTGCATTCCGGATCATCTTTTTCCTCAACGGCTTTTTCCAGCCGCGCGTGATGGCTGACATCGCCAATTCCTGCTTTGACTATCTCCAGCGCCATTCGCTCGGATTTTTCTTGAACCGGTTCGTGGGCTCGGTGGTGCGGCGCGTCAACCGCTTTGTGGATTCGTTTGAAGGGCTCGCGGACCGCATTCTGCTTGATCTGTTCCCCATGATGCTTCGCACGTGCATCATCATCGGCGTGCTGTGGTTTTGGCATCCATTGCTTGGTATCATGCTCGCCGTGTGGCTCGTCATTTTTATTATCGTCAATTATTTCTTTGCCGCGTACAAGCTGAAGTATGACAGTGCGGCCGCGGCGGCGGATACGGAAGTTACGGGGCAACTGGCGGACACCGTGACCAACAATGTGAATATAAAAATATTCACGTCGCTTGCCGAAGAGCTCACGCGTTTCAAAGCGCTCACGGAAAAGCAATTCCGCATCCGGCGCTTTACATGGCATCTTTCCGCCAGCATTGAGGGCGTGCAGGGAGCTTTGATGATTACCTTGGAATTCGCCATCTTTTATTTCGCCATTCGGCTGTGGAATCAAGGTCTCTTGACGCTCGGCGACTTCGCGCTCTTGCAAGGATACCTCATCCAGATGTTCCGGCGGCTGTGGGATTTCTGGCGCGTCATCCGTGACATTTATCGGCGTCTAGCCGATGCCGAAGAGATGACCGAGATCCTCATGCGTCCCCACGACGTGCAGGATAAACCGCAGGCCAAGGAGTTGGACATGGGCAAAGGGCAGGTGGAGTTCCGCGACGTGTCATTTACGTATACCAAAACGCGCAAGGTCATCACGCGTTTCAATCTCACCGTAAAGCCGGGTGAAAAAGTCGGGCTCATCGGGCCGTCGGGCGCGGGGAAATCCACGCTGGTCTCGCTGATCTTCCGTTTCTTTGACGTGCAGGAGGGGAAAATTCTCATTGACGGGCAAAACATTGCGGACGTAACGCAGGATTCTCTGCGCCGCGCTCTGGCGCTGGTTCCCCAGGATCCGCTATTGTTTCATCGCACGCTCATGGAAAACATCCGCTATGGCAGGCGATCTGCCACAGATGAAGAAGTAAAGGCGGCGGCCCGCGATGCCCATTGCGATGACTTTATCACGCGTCTGCCGCAGGGGTTTGAGACATACGTGGGCGAGCGGGGGATAAAACTGTCCGGCGGAGAGCGCCAGCGCGTTGCCATTGCGCGCGCGATTCTCAAGAATGCGCCCATTCTCGTGCTTGACGAGGCAACATCAAGCTTGGATTCCCATTCGGAAGGGCTGATTCAGGACGCATTCTCGCGCCTCATGCAGGGCAAAACCACGATCGTCATCGCGCACCGCCTCTCCACGATTATGAAAATGGACCGCATTGTCGTGGTGCGCCAAGGACAGGTGTACGAAATCGGCACGCATGCGGAACTTCTGCAAATGCCCGACGGCCTGTACAAGAAACTGTGGGAACTGCAAATCGGGGGTTTTATCAGTGGGTAAACGCGATATGATGACAAGCGCTGTTTCTGGCTTCATAGGCAAGCAGTAGCACTCTCATGAGATCCCCGCTCCTCTCTGAACGTTAAAAGGACTGGCATACCCCTTGACACAGCAAAACAGCATATAGAATGGTTTGAGAAAACACTAAATATGTTGCTAAAACTCAAAACAAGAATACCCTCCCCATTAGCGGTGCACGGTGCATTGCAGGGAAAAAAGGTGAATCTTTTTACGCCTAAAGAACTGGGACGGTATCCTCAAGGCATCTCGGCGTAGCGTGCAATATTTTGTAGATGAGAAAATAGAAGACATGGTGCTGGCGACGCTTGCGAGCTTTGAACAAGAGGGAATTGACGCCAATCTCTTTGAGGCGAAAACTACCACCGGCGGCTATCTTTCCGTGGTGGAATTTCGCGCCGATGAGCGGATCATGCCGATCTAGCTGGAGCGGGAGACGAAGCGGTATCTGTAGCCCTTGACTGCTTTTTTACCCCCTCTATTATGGTGATAAGTAATAATAAACACTATGGCACGAGAAGTAGAAAACATGAGCATATCGCTTCCTAAAGAATTAAAGGAGCGAGTCAAGCAGCGGGTACGCGAAGATCATTATGGCACCCCGAGCGACTATATGCGAAGTTTAGTCCGCGAGGATCTTCGTCGCCGCGATCAGGAGCGGCTCGAACAGGCGCTCATAAAAGGGCTGGATTCCGGACGCGGCATGACCATCACCTCAAAAGGGGATTGGAAAAAGTTTTGGCACAAGAGCGTGGTAAAGAAGGGTAGAAAATAAGCCAAGCGTCATGCATAGAAAACTTTTGTTTCTCCATCTTTCGGAGAATGATGCGCGGGAGATTGCAGCATACATAGCTGACGATAATCCGACAGCCGCACAGCGTTTCCGCGCGGCATTTGGAGAGACCACTGAGCTTTTATTGCGTATGCCGCATATCGGCAGCCTGCGGGTTTCTGGCAAACTAGCGTTGGAAGATATACGAGTGGTTCCCGTGAAAGATTTTGAGCGATACTTCATATTTTACCGACCCATTGATGAAGACATCGAGATTGTCCGAGTATTGCACGGCGCGCGCGATTACGCCTCACCTTTTTGAAGAGCAGAATCAGGCGCAGGCAAGAATACTTTACATGACCATAAAAGAGTTTTTGGAAAAATTTATTGAGGGGTATCTTTTCTGTGATCTGGAGAATATAAAGGATGGTAGCAAATTAAAACCAAAGAAGTAAAACCCTCGCTCCGAAGAAAAACAGAAGGGATGATGGCTGAGTTTAATACGCCACCTTAAATGTCGGGCTGTTCTCCGGCCGATGCTTGCGCCGGTCATATAATCTTGTGGTCGCGATGTTCGCGTGTCCCAGCCACTCCTGAACTTTGGCAATGTCCGCCTCGTGGTCGAGCGCGTTTGTTGCGGCTGTGGCTCGGAGCGCGTGCGCCCCCAAGCGCTCAATGTCGCTCATGCGACTGGTCGACTTATCCACAAGCGTGATGCGGTGTGCGCGCATTTTTGGTATCATCAAGACGAGGTCTTCTCTCAATATTTTTATACCTTAATTTTTTGCGTATGCGGCGAATATCTTTCATTTTTTTAGCAGTGGTTGTGATTGCCGGCAGTTTTGTTTCTATGTGGCCGATGCCTGCGGCGGCGGCCCCTTCGGAACAGGAGCAGTTGGCGGCGCTCGTCTCGCAGGTTGAGACGCTCACGCGTCTCTTTGAAACGCTCAAGCGCAATTTCATAAAACCGGCTCGCGCGGCAGTCGCGTGCGCGGATGGGATTGATAATGATAATGATGGCGCGATTGATTATCCGTCAGATACCGGATGCTATGGCGCGGACGACCAGGACGAGGCGTACTACTCTACAACGGGGAGCACGAGTTCTTCATCGGGTTCTTATTCGTCCTGTAGTTCATCGCTGATTTCTTTGCTCGGTACCGGCTGTCATCAGATGTATACCGATGCGTCCGGCAACGCGATCTATTGCAACGGGGAAATGACCGTGTCCGCAAAATCAGGGGAGACGGCGACGACATCGGGTTGCTCTTCCGGCGGAAGTTCCTCAACCCCAACCACTACCTCTACGGGAGGCACGGCCTCATCAACCCCGACCACGACGACATCAACCGGCGGAACAACAACCACGACCGCGAGGGGTTCGGCAAATCTCACGGTGGCGGTTTCGGGCGCTGACGTAACGCTCACGTGGACTGACTTCTATCAGGGCGAGGATATATATCGCGTTGACCGCAGAATAGGCGCGGGCGAGTGGATACAGACCGGCACCATACCGTATCTTGCGGGAGGAAGCGGATCCTATAAAGACACAGGGGTGGGAACAGGCACCTACGACTACCGCGTACGTCCGTGTACGAATACGGCCGGGTGTTTCGGCGAGTCCAACACCACGCGGGCGACCGTCGGCGGCACATCCACCAGCACGACCGCACCGGCAACCGCAACGCCCCCGCCGGTCATCAGCGCTATCGCGGCAACCTACATCACGTCCTATTCGGCAAATATCACATGGACGACCGATATTCCCTCAAACGCAAAAGTTGAGTATGGCGTTGGCACGCCGTCTCAGACGAAATCAAATGTGACATTCAGCACGAATCACAATATATATTTGGACGGGCTCACCGCGTCAACCACCTATGCCTATAATGTCATTTCAGAAAACACCGATTACTATCGGACGACGTTTTCCGGGAAGACCTTCACAACATCTTCCGTCGGCGGAAGTACGAGCGTGGCGGTAGGATCGTGCGACAGCGCGCTGACAGCCCTCCTCGGCAGTGGCTGTCATCAGATGTATACCGATGCGTCCGGCAACGCGATCTATTGCAACGGCGACATGACGCAATCAGCGAAACGGGGAGACACCGTCGTCGCATCCGGCTGTAACTCAAGCGGCTCGGGATCAACAAACGCGAATGGGGTGTCCCATACATGGCGGTTCAAAAACGGCTCCACTCAGCACTCGCAGATTCTTTCGCGAACCGATGCCGAATATACAGCGTTCATCGTGGGGGTTGATAGCTCTGCGGCAGGCGGCTATTTCGGCGGGTGGAAACCAGGAGCAGGGACCGACGCGAATTGGCAAGAATTCGGCATTCCGATCGTAAGCCCGACCTCGACGGGCACAATCGGCACATGGCAGTGTTCGGACGGAATTGATAACGATAATGACGGCGCAACCGACTATCCACAGGACACCAGTTGCTATGGGAGGGATGATAATGACGAATGGTATCCTACGTCCGGCGGGCAGACCGCGTCCACCACGCTGTCGGGTATTCCCGCGGCGCCGACGGCATTGACCGCCGTGCAGTCATTTGCGGATGTCCTGCTCTCATGGCAAGACAACGCGACCAATGAAGATATGTACAAAATAGAGTGGCACAACGGGACGGAGTGGATCGTCATGGGGAGCACGGGAATTGTCTACGAGAGACGCGGCACATACACCGACCGCTCGCCTTCCCAACGGACGCACCAATATCGCGTGCGCGCGTGCAGCGCCGCAGGATGTTCTTTGGAATCCAACATTGCGCTCATTCTCGTCAGCGGGTCCGGCATTGGAACGACGACACCGATAACGGCTCCGGCGCTGTGGTCTCTTACGCCGTCATCCGGCTCCATCGGCGTCAAGGTTCTCATCTCCGGCTCCGGATTTACGCCGACCGGCAACCGTATCAATGTTGATACCGGCGTGATCATGGATGTCCCGTCTTTGGACAGCAAGACCCTTATTTTTGCCGTGCCGGAAGACCGCGTACCTTTGTGCGCGGTAACCGAACCGCGCTGTCTCTTGCCCGCGCCCTATAATCCGGTGAAGCCCGGGACATATTGGGTGTCGGTGACCAATGGCAATGGCGTGTCCGGCGGACTTTCATTCAGCGTGATTGAACGCGTTGTCGGCGCATTTGCGGTGGATTCCGCGGGTACATTCCCCAAAACGGGTGCTGTCGGCGTAGAGACCGGCACGCGCATCAAGGTGCGGTTCACGCGCGAGCTGGATCCCGCATCCACTGCAAAAGAATTCTTCCGTGTGACCAAGACCGCGGCGCCGGAGAGCTGGGTGCCGGGTTCGTTCAGTATATTCCCCGACGGATTTGAATTCGTGCCTTCAGGGGAATGGGAGCCGAGCATGAGCTATACGTTCACGGTGCTATCCTCATTGCGCGACCGCGCGGGCAACGCGCTTGCGGCGTCCTATAGCGCGTCATTTACCACCGCGGGATCCACGCGCGGGAGTAGTGCCATCATCGGGAAAGTTACTGACGCAAGCGGGGCCTCCGTAGCCGGAGCGTATATCTATGTCTTTGTTCCCCAAGGTGTGCCGATACCGTACGCGGCTGATGCCTCGCGTAGTTATCAAAACTATTTCTCCCGCAATGCCAAGACCGACGCCGACGGCGCATTCCAACTTTCGGTGCCGCCGGGCGCCTACATGGTGGAAGCGCATCCGCCGTATGACCGCAGTGATGCCCTGCGGGCCGCTCCCCGCGAGGTAACGATTACTGCGGGAGAAACGCGGACAGTAAATCTCACGCTCGGCAGTACGGTAAAAATCATTACCGGCACGGTGCTTTTTGCGGACGGCGCGCCCGTAACGGACGCCGAAGTGGGCGCGTATGCTTCCGAGTCGCGCCAATGGGCGAGTAGCACGACCGATGCCGCCGGAATATATGTGTTGAAAGTCGGCGCAGGGCAGTGGTTTGTGGGGATTCATCCGCGGGAATCCGGACGCGCCGCGTGGACGTGGAACGGCAAGCCCCAGGGAGCGACATTTGCGCGGGACGGAAAAGAGGAGACCGCAACGCGCAACTTTATCGTAGCCGCGAGCAACGCTGTGCTCGTGGTCTCCGCGACCGATGAGTCAGGGGCTCCTTTGGAAAACGTGGGCGTCATTGCCGATACGCACAGCGGATCATCGATCGTCTCTGGCGACATTGGCATACCACCGGAGTTTCGAATTACGGGTACGGACGGCACGGCGACGTTCGCGCTCGGCGTGCGCGCCTACTTTGTGCGCGGCTATGTGCCGCAGGATCGAGGGTATGTCAATGCTGCGGAACAGGAAGTATTGCTTGCGGGAGGAGCGCGCAAGGAGGTAAAACTTGTATTCAAAAAGAAGCAGGCCGCGACCCAGCTTACGATAAGCGGCACGACAAAAACCGAAGAAGGTATCGCGACCGACGCGTTCGTCTGGGCATGGAGCGAGCGCGGAGGATTCACCTCCACGCGCGCGGACGCGCAAGGCGCGTTCTCTTTCGGGGTTGAAGGCAACGCGCGATGGCACATAGGCGCGGGAAAGGAATACAAAGGATTTCCGTATAAATCGCCGGAGATCGTGGTAAACGTAAAGACAACGGCCGTTGTCGTAGAATTATTGCTGAACAAGCAGACCTTGGCGCCACTCCCGCCCTCCATTAGCGTAAGCGAGCCCGGGAGCCAGCAAGTGGTGGCGAAGTCGGCGGACGGCGCCCAGCTCACCCTGCCGCCTTCTGCCGTCTCTGCATCGGGAGATGTGAAGGTGGAGATCAATCCCACGGTGGAGGCGCCGACGCAGGCGGGGACCGATGTGGTCAGCACGGTGTATGACGTGACGATTCATGATGCGACGGGCAAGGAAGTGACGACGCTGACCAAAGAAGCAGAGATCGTCATTCCCTACGACGATACGGATCTCAAAAAACAGGGAGTGAGCGAAGACGCGCTCGTGCCGAGTTACTTTGATGAAAAGACGGGCGTGTGGGCGCGGCTGGACGAATGTACGATTGACAAAGAGCGCAATGTCGCGGTATGCCGCGTGGATCACCTGACGCGCTTTGCGATCACCGCGCGCGCAGACGCGACGCCGCCCGATGCGCCCGCGAGCGTTGCGGCAAAGCCGGCGGGGGTCGGACAGATCAGCATCACGTGGAAGAAGCCCGTCAAGGATTTTGACTACATCAAGGTGTATCGCTCGGCAAAGACAGGGGAGCTCGGCACGGTACGCGCGGCAAAGTTGCGTGCTTCCGCGTTCAGCGACGGCGAAGGGCTTGCGGACGGCGCTACCTATTACTACACCGTCCGCGCCGTGGACACGGCAGGCAATGAGTCGGAAAACACCGCGCAGGTGAGCGCCACAGCAAAAGGATCTTCTGGGGCGAAGTCGTCGGACAATGTCGCTACATCCGTCAGTGGGGGTATCATGCGCGCGTTGCGCCGCGGCATGCGGGGAGACGACGTGCGGCTTCTGCAGACCATCCTCGCGCAAGAAGGACTATTGGCGAGCGACAGCGCCACCGGATTCTTCGGCCCCGCAACCGAGGCGGCGGTGAAGAAATTCCAAGCGGCGGCAGGGCTTGAGCAAGTCGGCAGTGTCGGCCCCGCCACGCGCAAGAGAATCAACGCGCTGGCGCCATAAATTCAGAAAGCACGCAAAACGCGCTCCGATTGAATCGGAGCGCGTTTTTTGCTATGGTGTCAGGCGTAGTGTCCTTGTAGTTCAATGGATAGAATACAGCCCTCCGAAGGCTGGGATGGCAGTTCGAATCTGCCCAAGGGCATACGAAATCTATGCTATCCGCAACAGGCGTTTAAAAGGTATTCGCGGGGAGATTTTATCTAAATCACTGAATTATAAGTAGTTAGATGCAAGCAATGCATAGATTGATAGATTTTTGCATAGTTTCAGGGTATGCTTGCATAGTTTCTAATCCTATGATAAGATGACGATACTCTCCAAGGTATGGAAGAAAAATTATTAACCATTACGCAGGCAGCGGGATTTTTAGCCGTTTCGCTTGATACTTTGCGTCGCTGGGACAAGAGCGGTAAATTAGTCGCGATCAGAAAAGACGGGGGCACGCATCGGTATTACCGTGAAAATGACTTAGAAATTTTTGCCAGCGATTTGATGCGATTTGCCTCGGAGTGGATTCGGGACGGCATTGAGTTTCCGGGCGCATTCTACTGTTCTACCAGTTCTATTTTTAACGCGCGGCTGACGAAAATGGAGTACGCGCTGATGCAAAAGCCCGGATTTGAAAAATTATATTCTTTGATCACACTAATTGCCGGAGAAATCGGCGACAATTCGTTTGCTCATAATTTGGGTAAGTGGCCGGATACCGCGGGAATTTTCTTCGGCTATGATATTGCCAAAGGCATTATTGTGCTTGCTGATCGGGGGTTGGGTATTTTAGAAACATTGCGCCGCGTGCGTCCGGAACTTTCGAGCCATGTCGCGGCAGTGGAAGTGGCGTTTACGGAGTTTATTTCCGGCAGGGCGCCGGAAAAGCGGGGGAATGGGCTCAAGCTTGTTCGCGAGGTCGTCACGGAGCAATCGTTTGATCTTTTTTACACCAGTGGCGATGCCGAGGTGCGCATGCAAGGTAAAGACAAAGAGTTTCGTGTTACGCGCGGTGAGCGTATCGTGCGAGGGTGTTTGGCGAAAATAGGGTTTTAGCAGATAAAAATATATGAAATTACCATTGGAAAAGTTCGGCAAAACATTGATATCGCGGGAATTGGGCAGTGAAGCGTTCAAGGCGTTTCAGTCAACCTTGCGCGAGTTTTCTCAAGGTGAAGATCTGGAAATAGATTTTTCCGGCGTATTGACGCTATCGCCGTCATGGGCTGATGAGTTTTTGAGTCCTTTATTGAATCAGTTGGGCGAGCGTTTAATTCTCTTGCCGACCGACAATCTTTCGGTGCATGCGACGATTAGGATCCTCCAAGAGGCAAATAAGCGGGCGTTTAAGGCGAAGGCGTAGTATAAACGAGTATGCAGCCGCCTATTCCCAATTCGCCTTATCTTGAGCCGCGGCGCCATCGAAATGCTGATGAGCGCGGTTTAACCGATGAGGTCGGAGCGACACCGAACCCGACCATTGAAACTTTGAAGAAAATCGTAAAGGGGTTAAATGTAAGCGTTGATGATTTGATCAAATAAAAATATGGACCTCTCTCACTTGGACAAAAAATACTTTATAGACCCGCATATTTACAACTGCCCTTTTTGTAAAAGGAATAATGTCTCTTATTCATTGATTGATACTTTTTCTTTTCTTTTAGTAAAGGTATACGTGAATTATTAGGGTCGCATCACACGTTGGATCACAGACGCGACCAACAGGTGCTCAAAAGCATACGAAAAAATGAATGGAGACATCGAAAATTTTGATGAAGTTACGACGAAGGGAGGGGATTTGTATAAAAAATTCTCGCCGGTCCGATGTCCTTATTTCGGAGGCGACGTTTACTTCAACGCAAGTGGTTTAGAGCATCTGAAATTCAAACGTCCGCGCTATGCGCGCTCACGCCGTGATCAGTACATGCGCTTCAAGGTGCTTTTCCTTGTGCCGGAAGTTTTATGTTTGAGCCACACGGTGCAGGGAGTTTGGGAGACGAAACATTTTGAGCGCGTGAGGATCCATAGTCGTACCGATATCATACTCAAGCATGTTACCTATTATGAGTTCATTGCGGTCATACGGCGCGTAAGGATCAAGATCGTCATAAAACAGATTGAAGATGGGCAACGATTTTTTTTGGAGCATTATCCCTTTTGGGGGAGTCAATAAAGAGACGAGGCGGCGCAAATTGTACGGCGGAAATCCGGAAGAGGATTGACAAACAGAAAGCCCGCCAAATGGCGGGGGCTCTGTTGGTGTTTGGTTACAGCTTACCTTTAGCCGTGAGAGGGCGAACCCTCCAAACACCGCGTTAGGTATAGCATGGATGGTAAGATGACGCAATAGGTTGTCCACAGGCGGGCGGCCCGTTGCAGAAGGTCTGTAACAGACCTTTTTGTGCGGGGGCGGGATTGTGGTAGGATGACGGCGATGAGGCGGTATGCCGTTTGGATGGTACTTGCGGGTGCGGCGGCTTTTCTGCCGCTTGCGGTTTTTGGTGCGGGGAGTTTTAACCGCGATTTATATTACGGCATGCGGGGGGATGCGGATGTGGCGCGCTTGCAGGACTTTCTGCGCGGGCGCGGGTATTTTAACGCTCCGGAATCCACGGGGAACTTTTTCGGTCTTACGCGCGGCGCCGTACAGCAGCTTCAATCCGCATACAATATCTCTCCGGTGAGCGGCTATTTCGGGCCGCTTACGCGGGCTGTCGCGAACAAGCTGTCTGCCCTTACTCCTGCCGCAATTCCGCCCGCGGGCACGGCGTCCATCGTTTCACTCCTGCCCCCGGCGGGCGCGTCTCCTTACCGAGGCAAGATTGAGATGTCGAGTATCCGCGGCCGCGAGAGCACGGCTGATAAAGAACAGGTGACTTTGCGCAATACCAGCTCGGTGGAGACGATCAATGTAACGGGCTTCAGAATTGAGAACTCTGCCGGCGGGTCGGTGGACATCCCCAAAGCATTTGAATTGCCGGGCCTTGCGGGAACGGCCATGGACCCCATCCGTCTTCGGCCCGAGGATCAGGTCGTGATTACGTTCGGCACGCAGGAGCGGCGGATGAATTTCCGCGAGAATCTCTGCACTGGCTATTTTGACCAAACATCAAAATTTTCCCCGTCCCTGGCGCACCGATGTCCCCGGCCCGATGTCAAAGAATATCCGTCACTGTCTGACGCGTGCATCAAGCAATTGCAAAACGCGTCGAGCTGTAGGATTCCGAAATTGGAGATGTTTACCGACTCGGCGTGCGCGGATTTTGCCCAGGCGCATTTCAACTACGCCGGATGCGTGAAGGACTATCGGGAAAAAGCCAACTTCTACGGCACGCGGTGGCTGGTGTGGCTCCAGCGCGATGGCGATTTCTTTCGCAACACCATAGAGCGCGTAACCCTGAAAGACCAGGCCGGAAAAACGGTTGACGAGTTTGAGTATTAAACATGAAAGTGTCTTTTTACGGGGGGGCGCGGGAGGTAACGGGCGCGTGCTATCTCTTTGAAACAAGAAAAACAAAACTACTCATTGACTGCGGCCTGTTCCAGGGCTCGCATGAATTGAGCGATACTAATTTCGGGCCGTTCTCTTTCTCCGCGAAAGATATTGATGCGGTGCTGGTTACGCACGCGCACATCGATCACATCGGCAGGATCCCCAAGCTTGTACGCGAGGGATTCCGTGGGAGTATTTTCTCCACACCGGCCACGCGCGATCTGGCGCGCCTTTTACTCGAGGATGCTCTGCATCTTGCCGAACGAAATCGTGAGGCCCTCTATACAAAAGAAGATCTGGAGCAGGCGCTTTCATTGTGGCAGGATGTGCCGTATGGCACGCGCAGGACGGTCGGGGATGTTGATTTTGAACTGGCCAATGCGGGACACATCCTAGGGTCCAGCATGATCGTGCTGTATGCGGAAGGGAAAAAGATTCTTCATACCGGCGACTTGGGCAATGACCCGTCCGTACTCCTCCCGCCGCCCCAGCACTTCTCGGACATAGAGTATCTTTTTATTGAATCAACATACGGAAATATCGCGCACGAGGCCACGGAGGAGCGGACGCTGAAACTCGAGCGGGCTGTGGAAGACGTCGTCTCGCGCGGCGGCACGCTCATGATTCCCGCGTTTGCCGCTGAGCGCACGCAGGACATTTTGCACCTCCTCAATGAGATGCTTTTGTTCAAGCGGATTCCCGACGTGCCCGTATTTGTGGACTCGCCCCTGGCAATTCGCATCACCGAAGTATACGAGCAATATCCGGAAGCATACCGTCCCGAGATACGCGAGCTTTTCGGCAAGCACCGGCACCTGTTCCGTTCCAAAAAACTCCATTTTACCGAGACCGCCGAGCAATCCAAGGCGATCAACGAGGTCGCGGGACCCAAGATCATCATCGCGGGCTCCGGCATGCTCCAGGGCGGCAGGATACTACATCACCTCCGGCGATATCTTCCAGATGAACGCAGTATGCTGTTGGTCGTGGGTTTTCAGGCCGCGGGCTCGCTCGGCAGGCGCCTCATTGAGGGCGCCGATCGCGTCAGAATTCTGAATGAAGAGGTGCCGGTGCGGGCGGAACTGCGCAAGATCAACGGCTTTTCCGCGCACGCCGACTATCCCCAGCTCTTCAAATTTGCCGCGTCCAGTCGCGACACGCTCAAGCGCGTCTTTGCCATACAAGGTGAAGAAATGCAAGCGATATATCTTGTCCAGCACATCCGTGATCGTCTCGGCCTGGTCGCGGAGGCGCCTGAACAGGATGCCGTGGCTGTATTCTGACGGAGGTTTCTGGTACGATATAGTCATGTAATGCCTCATCTCATGCCTGAAGAAATAAAAAAAACGCCGCACATCCATCTCAAAGTAAAATTATGTATTTCAGGGGCCGCGGAGACCGGTCATTGCGCCCCCGACGCGCTTGAAAAAACCAAAGAACTTGGCCGCGAGATTGTGCGCCAGCATGCGGTGCTGGTTACCGGCGCTACGACGGGCGCGCCATACTGGGGAGCCATCGGCGCCAAGGAAGAAGGTGGATTTGTCATCGGGGTTTCGCCCGCGATGTCGGAAGTGGAGCATGTAAAAAAGTACGCATTGCCCCTTGATTATCATGACATCATCATTTATACGGGATTTGGGTACGCGGGGCGCAATCTCATGCTCACCCGCGCGGCGGATGCCGTGCTCATTACCTGTGGCCGCATGGGGACGCTGAACGAATTCACGATCGCGTTTGAGGACAACAAGCCCATCGGCGTGCTGACGGGCACCGGCGGGATGGCGGAAGAGATGAGAGAGATTTTGGAAGAAGCGCATCGGGGTATGGGGAGGGTAGTGTTTGACGCCGATCCAAAAGCGCTGGTGGAAAAAGTGATGGCGCTCGTCAAAAAAGACAAAATTGTCGAAATATAATGCGGGTATTTTTTGAGGCCGTGCTCATGCTGGCCGGCATGATTATCGGGGTGGGGATGTTCGCCATCCCTTTTTCTTTCGCGGCCGCGGGATTTTGGCTGGGTGCGGCCGAACTCGCCGTCCTGGCAATGGCGGTGCTGGCGCTTCATGTGTTGTATGGCGAGATCGTGCTGG